>NZ_JAUBVR010000129.1:0-7394 GCF_036705955.1 Microcoleus sp. A6-C6
GCAACGTTCTGAAACTTTACCAAAATGGGATATCACGATTATCCCATTATGACTGGTATTTTATTTGTCCGCGAGTCCCTTAGAGCTCTGCCTGATGGTTCTAGCACCAAGATTGTTGCTTTGACTGCTAATGCTTTTGCTCAAACCCAAGAACGAGCTTTATCGGCAGGGTTTGATGATTTTGTTGCTAAACCGTTTCGAGACGCAGTAATTTTTGAGAAGATGGCGCTTCATTTGGGTGTTCGTTATATCTATGAGGAGAAGTCACTGAGGAAGTCCAGAGAGGATGAGCCTGCCCAGCAACTGACTCCTGAATCGCTGTCTGTGCTGCCGAGGGAGTTTATTCACAAGCTTTACAAAGCTGCGGCGTGTGGAGATGAGCAAGTTGTAAGGCTGTTAATTGAACAGATTCCCCGCTCCCAGAAACAAATTGCTGGGGCTTTGACCAAGTTAGTTGACAATATGAGTTTAGATATCATCAGCGATTTGACTCAGAATTGCATTTCGGCTGATTGTACGATCGCACCATCCCCAGACTGTGCTCAAAATTAACTCTACTTTGAGAGTCTGTACCTCATATATCAATATATGAAGTTTGACAGAACGGGCGATCGCACTATTCCCCAAATTGTGCTCAACGTTAACTCTGCTGTGAGAGTCTTTACCTCAGATATCGATATATGACGTTCGGCCGAGCGGGCGATCGCCAAATCCCCAGACTGTGCTCAAAATCAAATCTACTTTGAGAGTCTGTACCTCAGATATCGATATATGACGTTTGGCAGAGCGGGCGATCGCACCATCCCCAGACTGTGCTCAAAATTAACTCGGTTTTGAGAGTCGTACCTCATATATCAATATATGAAGTTTGGCAGAGCGGGCGATCGCACCATTCAAAAATTGTACTCAACGTTAACTCTACTGTAAGAGTCTGTACCTCAGATATCGATATATGACGTTTGGCAGAGCGGGCGATCGCCCAATCCCCAGATTGTGCTCAACGTTAATTGGGTTTTTAGCGTCCGTACCTCAGATATCGATATATGACGTTTGGCAGAGCGGGCGATCGAACTTAAATTTTTCTTGACAGTCTTCCCTTCTACTAAACTTAATCAAATTTGCTCGGCAGACTAAATATTAAGTTACTGCTTCAAGGTGTGGCCGAACGGTGATTAGCGGCGATGCCTTCTCATATATTGATATCTGATGTCTGCTAGCGATATATGATGCTTAAATCATCTACATTCAAAATTATGCAAATTCGACTAGCAGTTATCAGCAATGCTGGCGGCACTGGCAAAACCACACTTTCAGTTCACCTCGCCTACGAACTGGGGTTAAGGGGTTTGAAAGTAGCCATTATGGATCTCGACCCCCAAGGCTCCCTGACCCTTTTTTGCGGTCTAAATCCGCCAGAGCCAGAACACACACTGTCCGCCATAATGCGAGAAAGCTTTAACGGCTCTTGGCCTCTTACTCCTACCTGGAGTTCCCACACCAATAATGTAACCGTTTGTCAAGGCGGAATGACACTGACACAAACAGCAGACGAGTTAGTTCTGCACAAACGTGGCGCTTATCTTCTAGGCGATTGCCTGAGCGACTATCCTTTGGAACACGACCTAATTATCTTCGACTGCCCCGCTACCCTCGGCCCCTTGCCCTTGATGGCACTAACCGCTTGCACTCATATAATAGTGCCCGTACAGCTCGAACCAAAATCAATTCAAGGAGCAGCTCACCTGCTGGAGTGGTACTACCACCATTGCAAACAATTACGCCTCAAGCCCCAACCAGAGATTTTAGGGTTTGTACCCAACCAATACGATACTAAACGAGCCGTCCACCGACAACTTTTAGAGTCATTGCCAGCACAGTTAGAGCAGATGAATATCCGCGTTTTTCCACCAATTCGGGACAGTGCAGAATTTGTCAATGCCAGCGGTCAAGGATTGCCCTTACACATTTACCGCCCCCTTCACCCAGCTTTAGGCGACTTCAAAACAATTGTTAAGCACCTGGCTACCTTAATGGGAAATGAAGTTGCTCCGGCTGTTGCCAAAAAAGGCAAAAAAAAGAAATAGTATTTGATTCCTACTCACAACTTGCTCGCCCCGCGAAAACGAGTCCTTCGTTTCTGACGGAGAGCCATGAACTCATTTTTTTCGATCCAAATCTAAAATCTAAAATCTAAAATCGCTATGGCCGCTCGTAAAGCTCCAGACCTAGGAAATTATTTTTCATCCGCCAAGCAGTCAATGCACCTCTCTGAAGCTGAAACCGAGATTCAGGAACTCAAAGCAGAAATTGAAGAACTGCGAAAATCTGGTTCAACAGAATTGGAATCTCAACTGACTGCACTGCGAGAACAACTAGAATCTGCCAACGGTATCCTGTCCATTTCAATTGACCAAGTTCAGCCTAATCCAGACCAACCCAGACAGACATTTTTGCCGGAAAGTATTGAATCCATGTCCCGTTCCCTCGCTAGTGACGGACAACTGCAACCCATTATCTTGATTCAAAGGGGAGAACTCGTGATTTTCGACGGAGAGCGACGCTGGCGCAGCGCTAAAACTTTGGGCTGGCCAACTTTGCAAGCTGTCATCATTCCAGAGCCGGCCTCTTTGCACCGCAAAGCGCTGCTAACTTCCCTACACCGGGAAGATCTCAATCCTCTCGACAAAGCGGAGGCTATTGTGCGAGAGTTGTCCAGCAATACGGGTTTGGAAGCTGCGATTATCCCCCGCACTCTATCCACAGCCGTGCGGCGGTTGAACGCGCAAAAGCGCATGAACTCAGTTTCTGAGTTGGTGACGGCGATGCCTGACAAGCAGCAGCAGGGTTTAACCGCTTTAGATTTAGATGAAGAAGAGCTGGCCGTTTTGGGGAGATTGTTGGATTTGCAGCTCAATCCCGCTTCCATCGATGCCAACATTTTCCCGATGCTATCTTTAGCTGATAACCTGAAGACGGCTATGAGAAAATTAGGACTTAAAGGGGTTCATGCAACGGCTCTTTCTAAACTCTCTGCTAAAAATTTGGGGTTGTCTGAGTCCGAGGCACAGTCGATTAGAGTTAATGCGACTACCCAAGTTATCGCTGAGAAATTGTCGGCAGTTCAAACTCGTAGATTGGTACAGGAAATTATCAGTTCTACTCTCAATTCCCCAGAGGTCGTCCGGCAATTCAAGCAGGTTAAGCAAGCAACTGGGAACTTAAAAAAGCTGTCGCCAGAAATGTTGGAGCAAGCTGAAGTTGACCAACTGGTGGAATTGCAGGATGTTTTGCGCCAAAAACTAGCGGAGATTGAAGCAGTATTGAAACAAAGTGCGATCGCAAAAAACTCTCCCTAACCATAATGATCTCGGCGTTTTTGAGAAAAGCGAAAACAGGCGATGGGGTGTGCGAGAAACGAACAAAGATTTTTGTCTGTAGAACCGCTTTGACATCTTTTGTGAAATCCTTACAGGGGAACCTGTCTAGCCTAAATTTAGGATTCTACTGATTCGGTCCAAACCAACATTCTGGTAATCAGTCTGGAAGAGATCTCAAATGGGTTATATAACGATTTAACCTGTTTTTATGCTTAGTTGGGTGGGTGTAGTCCTGCTGAAACAAGCAACCGACGTAAGTTAACCACACCTTGCCGATTGAGTTTAAGAGCCTCAATTGTTGCGGAACCGCAGGGAGTTTTGCCAATAATCTGAGTAAAACCCTCGTTCCAGTCAAAGTTGTCTGACCAAACCTGTTGACGAGGATTGAAGAGAGCTACAATCTGTCCCGTTTGCGGATCGGTGTAGGTTGTTCTGGAATATTTGCGACCATTGCAGCCAAAACATGACCAGGCTAAATTCTCGGCAGTTGTTTCCCCATCTGCTTGACGTGGCTTGATGTGATCTACTGTAAAACTATCGGGTGAGAAGTCTTCTGGGCATTGGCAATATTCACAATAGTTCTTTGCTCGTTCAGCAACCGTTTGCCGAAGAGCAGCAGAAACTCGATCGGAGTCAGATGGCATGGCAAGGTAGAGGCTCCTCCTTCAATTCATTATTTAGGATGGTCAGATCAATATTCCTCAATTTAGCCAGTTGGATCAAAGCTTTAAGGCGTTCTACCCTCTGCTGCTCTAGTAAGTCTTCATAGCCAATGAGTTCTTGCTGTTCTGCTTCAGTGAGTTCACCCCACTCTCCGCGCTCGCGCAACGATTCTAACTGCTTTTGTTCCTCGACTGGAAGGCAATGCTGGATAATCTGGAGTAACGAAGCTTCTTGAGAAGCGATCGTTTGCTCAGAAGGTTCTGCTAAAAACTCTAGCAGTTGCACAACGGCTGTCAGCCTTTCGGTTGGCAGTCTGTCAATGAGGGCGATCGCTTGGGCGCGAATAGTTGGAAAGGATGTCATCTCAATTACTATCCTATCTAGACTTGATGCTATTTTAGCAGGAGAACACAGTACACCAGCCGTTATGGTTGGCATTTCGGCGTTGCTGATTGACAGTATAAATTAAGTAATCGCACAGAATTAATTACATACAGCTTCTTTACGGAGGAAGGCTTGTAGCCAAAATTTTGTGTAATTAATTGTGTTCCACTACTTAAGTTCTACGCAAAAGCTCAACGGCGCAAACAGTCTGTGTTTGGCTCAAGCGTAAAAAATGTGAATTCATACTCAAGTTCAGTAACGCCTGGAAGGGCGTTGCTGATTTACGGTATGAACGGCTAAATATGCAAATCATAAAAACCATTGTCCACAAAGCTTCTGGATTTTTGCCTAATTCTTTTTCATACCCTGATTAAGCAACGCCCACGATTTTACGGAATTATCATCAAAATTTTCTTTGGGGATCACCCACCTCCTCATTTTCACGCAGTTTACGGTGAGTACAATGCTTTGATCGGGATTGAATCTTTAGAGATTATCGAAGGAGATTTACCGAATCGGGCCCAAAAGCTGGTATTAGAATGGGCTGCGTTGTACCAGAAAGAACTGCTGGATATGTGGAATAGCCAAGAATTTAGTAAACTTCCACCGTTAAAATAAATGTGATTTTTTTATGAAACCTGAGCGCATTGTTTCAGCTAACGCTATTGATGATAAAACCTTGATGGTTAAGTTTACCAATCTTGAAATTAAAAAATACGACATTTCAAAATTATTAGACAATCCGATGTTTGCGGCCTTACGCAATCCTGGGTTTTTCAGGAGTTTTAAAGTTGAACCGGGTGGTTATGGACTGGTTTGGAATGAGGATATCGATATTAGTGAGTATGAACTTTGGCAGAATGGAATCAGTTTGACGGATGAGGAAATTGAGCGATACATTGAATCTATACATCATGTTGCTCACTGAGAAACAATGCCTGATACTGCTGGGCGATCGACCTTTGGATACTAAAAGAGCGATCGCCCTTCGCGCGTGAAAAAGCAGTAAAGGGCGATCGACCTTTGGATACTAAAAGAGCGATCGCCCGAACCTGATAAAAAGTAGTAAAGGGCGATCGACCGGCACGATACCAAAAAGTGCGATCGCCCGTCGCCCGTGAAAAAGTGGTAAAGGGCGATCAACCTTTGGATACTAAAAGAGCGATCGCACTTCCCTACATTTACTAAAGCACTTGCGGTAATTGTCTAATTCGTCGTAAGGATTCAGGTCTTTGATTGGGGAACAAGAGAAGGCATGAAAAAGCCACAAGAATGGGCAGATATAGCATCACGGAAAAAAGCTATAGCGCTTTTACCCTGAAACCGACAAGTCTGAATCACAGATAACAAATCAGCAGTTTGTTCAAACCGAGACATTGACCGGGAGCCCCCAGATACCTTACGTTTAGTCACGGCTAATCGCAAAGAACGTTCTGCCAAATTATTATCAGGAGGAATGGATGGATGGTCTAAAAAGTACCACCACTGTTGCGCTTTCTCACGCAACGAGCGCAGTAACAGTCCAGCAGCATGACCAACATGACCTTGCCAAGTATTTAACAATTCTGCCAACCTGGTCTTAAAGTCCCTTGCCCAAGTGTGATAATCAAGCTCTTCAGGGTGTTCCCGCCATTTTCGATGTTGTCGAAATGCCTCATCAATTAATTCCAAAAATGCAGAAGCGACGACAGTGTTATTACCGTGGCCCATTTGCAAAACTTTCTTAAAATGTCGCCGTAGATGGGCTAAACATTTCTGCTGCGCTCCCACAATCACACCGTTATAGACGCTAAAATCATCGGAACTCAACACACCAGCAAACTCGTTCCCCAGCATTGTCTCTAATTCGGCTCTACTGCGAGTGTCTGCGGCATGAAACAGGCAAAAATCTTGACCTGTGGCTGTCCACAACCATTCTTTTACTCCCTTGACACACCACGGAGTTTCATCGACATGGACGTTGGCTTGCAATGGTGCCCATTTCCATAGCTCTTCAACGGCAGGCTTTACAGCATCAGCTACCCGCGCATTCGTTGCTTGTAAAGTACCGATCCCAATTTCAATTCCACCTAATTCCCGTAGAAATTCTTGTTGTTTTTCATAGGATATGTGCCCATAATTACCTAACCAGCTCAATAATGCTTGTAGGTCGATGCTTAAGTCTTGTCCTGGAACTATCCCGGATGCTGGTGCACCCATCACCATTGCTCCGCATTCATTACATTGACATTTGACTCGTTGATATTCCACCACTTCAATTGGTAAGGCTGCTAAACACACTACTTGTTGCTTGCTATAACCAATCGCATCACTTAATTCTCTGCTACCACAATGCTCACTCTTAGTCCGGAGTGCTGATTTGATATCTATCTACTCGCCCAAATCCTTTTCGGGTTTTACCGATATGTCCCGGCTGTCCTCCTGGTTTGCGCTTTGCCTCGGACTCTGACTCTTTTGAGTTGTCAACTTTGGCTGTCTCTGATTTCTGTATCAGATCGCTCGATGGTGGTTTCGATGATGTTTTACTATTGCTGGGCTGTCTCTCTTTGAGGTTTTCGAGCTCTTGTTGTAATTTTTCAATCAGCTTTTGTTGGGTTAGCACAATTTTGACCAGATCCTCACGGCTCAACTGGTCAACTATTTCTAATTTTAGTGCTGCTGATAACTCTGGCTTTTCGCTCATCTGACTACATTACCATATTTTTCGGCTCTGGATGAACTATTTTTTACCTGAATCCTTACAATTCGTCGGTAGTTGCTGATGTTGTTTCCGCCACATATTCAGTCGCTGCTACAGGTTTTTCCGGTTCAGATATGAGAGTTTTTTCTGAGTCTATACTGACTGGTTTATCGGTAGTTAGTGATGTTGTTTCTGCGGCAAATCCAGTCGTTACTACAGGTTTTTCCGGTTCAGATATGAGAGTTTTTTCTGAGTCTATACTGACTGGTTTATCGGTAGTTAGTGATGTT
>NZ_JAUBVR010000129.1:7494-8558 GCF_036705955.1 Microcoleus sp. A6-C6
GTTTCTGCGGCCGATTCAGTCGTTGCTACAGGTTTTTCCGGTTCAGATATGAGAGTTGAGTCTGTAGTGACTGGTTTGTCGGTAGTTGTTGATGTTGTTTCTGCGGTCACAGTCTTGTCATCAACTGGAGTTCCTGTAATTACATCTTTGTTTACAGTCGGTTTTTCCGAAGTTGCGGCGCTGTTTGAGGGAAGTGGAGAATCTGATTTTGCACCGGTGAGGGTGTCTGCGTCGGATGATTTTTGAGTGCTCGTTGGTGCTAAATTCAGCGTGTGTTTGATGTCGCCGCTGATTTGCAAAACTTTGAGTGTAGAGTCTCCGGCTACTAAGCTGTCAGCGCTAATTATTTCTGCACTGGTTCCCGCGTTGGTTGAACTGTAAAGTGTTGCGCCGCTAGAGTTTGACTGAAATACGTCCGCATTTCCGTTCAAACTGTCGATCGCGAATTTGAAACTGCCCGGACTGTTGATGTTAAATTTGTAAAGGTCAAAGATATTTGTAGTATCGACACTACCTGTGTAGCTTGTGCTGTCAGTGAATGACCCGATGTTAAGTTCAGTCATGTTACCCCGGGAAATAGTTGGTTGAATACGCCCTCAACTATCTATTGGGAACACCGTGAGGTTTTTATGCGGTCATACATCAAAGAACTGTGGGGTAGATCGCCCTTACTTTTCACGGCATCTCTGAAAACCTTATCAGGCAAGGGTTTCACTTTAATATTTTTGTCAATATTTTCTACTTAATGCTAATAAACCAACGGTGAAATCTGGCTTGTGGAATATAGGCCCTCAGTAGTTTTCACGGGATCAAGAGATACCGTGAAAAGTAAGGTAGATAGCCAAGTCGTTCCAAGTCCATCTGCAATCTGTTAATCCCGTTCTCTGCGCCGCAGTTGTTCTACAGCGATGATGAACCCAAATCCAGTTGACATAGCTGACCACCAGCCTGTTGATCACCTTTGTCTGTTCGTGACATACTCCTACACCAACTGAGTACAGTATGGCGTAGGCTTCTCAGTGACTCCAGCTATTGCTTCGGACATTGACTGAGCGTTAAAGACG
>NZ_JAUBVR010000130.1:0-8532 GCF_036705955.1 Microcoleus sp. A6-C6
TCATGTCTAACTCTGGTTGAATAATCGATCACTCCCGATCACCAAAAAGCGATCAATTATTCAGCAAGCCCTATGTAACTTTTATTCCCCTCACATTACTAAGCAACTGCAAGTTCATATTGCAGAACTAAAATTTCATCTGCTTTCAAAATAGCCATAGCATATTCAATACCATGACTATCAGCAAACTCCACTAAATACTGACATTCCTTTCCCGTATCATACACTTCAACAATAGTTCCCACAAGTCCTACTGGCAAACTAGAAACAGATGCGTATTCCGGTTCGACTAGCGTTAATCGCGTATTTGAAACAGGCTGGAGAATCGCAACAGAATCCAAAAGTCTAAAGTTTTTTATCATGGTTTAAGAAAGCTGAAATCAAACGAGGGTTAGAATTAGTCGAAGTAATTTCCCAGATTGTCCGAAGCTCAATCCCCACTGTATCGGGTACAGTCCAATCAACTTTAAACTGTTGCCCAAAATCAGTAGTATTTTCTTGGACAACTTCACCTTCAATGCCTGCTTTTTGAATAAGCTTTCGCAAAACTTCTGCATTATTAGCCGTGATTCCCAAAACCGATGCAAACACTCTGGCTTTGTGCTTTCCACGAGAATGCTCTGGATTTAAGCAATAGCCGACCAGCTTTTGCAGAGAAACTTCAGCCTGATTGCCATTGGGTAGTTTCATTATAACTCCTCATCACCCCCTAATTAATCTAAATTTTTCTGGTAACGGAGAGAGTGGACTGTTGCGCTTTAATTCTTTCACAATATATCGACTTTCCGCTTGTTTGTCGCTATTGCTTGTAGTTATAATCTTCATCGTAGTCAATAGTACCGAACAATTCCAATATTTTTAGTTGTTTGCGACGTTGGATGTACTCGCGTAAAGCCGCTTCAATTAATGTAGTAGGTGTTTGATGATTACTCAAATCAAGGGCTTCTTGAAGAAGAGTTTTGTCAATTTCGAGCGTAGTTACCATGTATTTTCCTCCTGCAAGTAGGGTATGACGCAATTGTCACCGAACAATGCTGTATTTTTAGTGTAACACTCAAACCCTATCAATGGGCGAGATCCCTTTCCTTCCAAAAATGCGCCCCTATCCCATCCCAAATCTCACGCGGGCGAGATCCTTTTCATTCCAAAAATGCGCCCATATCCCATCCCAAATCTCACGCGAGCGATCGCCCCTTCTTCCAAAAGTGCGATCGCCCCTATCGAACTTCTATTCTCCTCACATTACTAAGCAACTGCTAGATCGTATTGCAAAACTCAAATCTCATCTGCTTTCAAAATAGCCATAGCATATTCAATCCCTTGAGTATCAGCAAACTCCACTAAATATTGACACTCCTTTCCCGTATCATACACTTAAACAATAGTTCCCACAAGTCCTACTGGCGAACTAGAAAGCGATTCTCTGGACGGGTAAAGCAATGATTTACCGCTTCACCTACCCGCCCCAAGCTAAAATTTACGCATTACTTATTCCTTAACTTCGCCCCACTAAACTCAGAAGCAACAATCATCGAACCAATCCCCGCATCCGTGAATATTTCTTGCAGCAAAGCATGAGGAATTCGCCCGTCAATAATGTGAGCGCCCTTCACACCCTGAGCCAAACTTCGCACACAACAATTAACCTTCGGAATCATCCCCCCAGACACAACTCCCGACTCAACTAACTGTCTCGCTTCTTGAATATCCAACTTAGCAATCAGACTCTCCGGGTTGTGATAATCCTCCAAAATTCCCGCAGTATCAGTCATCAAAATCAATTTTTCTGCTCCCAAACCAGCGGCAATTTCCCCGGCAACTGTGTCAGCATTAATGTTGTAAGATTGACCGAATTGATCCGCCGCCACGCTCGACACCACCGGAATATAACCGCTGTTCACCAAAGACTCTAAGATGTTGATTTCCACGCCGCTAACTTCACCAACAAACCCAATTCCTTCCCGGCCATCTGGACGAGCTTGAATTAGATTCGCATCCTTGCCGCATAATCCTACTGCTTTGCCGCCAGCTTGGTTGATTAACGAAACAATTTCCTTGTTTACTTTTCCCACCAAAACCATTTCTACGACTTCCATTGTCGCCGCATCAGTCACCCGCAAACCATCCTTAAATTGTGGCTCTATTCCCAACTTTTCCAGCCAAATATTAATTTCTGGGCCGCCGCCGTGAACCACAACGGGACGCATCCCCACGCAAGCTAGCAGCACAATATCCCGAACAACTTTGTCTTTGAGAGTGCTATCTTTCATCGCAGCACCGCCATATTTGACCACAATCGTGCGGCCGGCAAAGTGTTGAATGTAAGGTAGTGCTTCTGAAAGCACTTCTACTCGATTAGTGTCTGGATTCCTAACAAAATCGCTTTGTTTGAGCATGGGTAATTTACAAAAGACTAAAAACTTAATTCTAAACTTTAATGGCTAAAGCAAATATCAACAGCTACAAAAATCACTTTTTCCCTTGAATTTATCGACGATTGGCCCGATCGCCCTTTCTGAGAGCTCTCCTCATAATTATCATAGGTTTTTTTAATGATATAACTTGAAATTTTGTCTTATAACTTATAAAATTCTTGGTAAAGTCAAGAAATGTATCGTTATCCTTGATTTACTTAACCTTATATGTTAACTGCTGTCGCCCCCAATTCCGAAAACCCTCAGTACAAGCTACCATCAGAGGCTGACTCGTCCCCCCGGATGACAGTATTTTGCGATTTAGACGGGCCGATCGTCGATGTGTCCGATCGCTACTACGCCACCTATCAACAGGGATTAGCGGACACTCAAGCAGCTTATGATGCCAGGAGAATCAACCTCAACCTCCAAATCCTCAGCAAACAGCAGTTTTGGGAAATGAAACAAAACCGAGTCCCCGATACTGAAATAGCCAAAAGTTCGGGCTTATCGGGAGAAGAAATTCACGTTTTTCTCGGATGCGTGAGTCGGATTGTCAATCAGCCAGACTTGTTGCACTTAGATCGCATCCAGCCAGGAGTGCAATGGGCGATCGCACTTCTGCACTCCCGCGGCGTGCGGCTGATTTTGGTCACCCTGCGGCCGAGAAATCAAGCCGTTCAACTGTTGCAAAATTACGGTTTAGCCAGACTGTTTACGTCCATTCGCGGAACTCAGATACCCGATGCGGCCTATCACAACTATACAGCCTTAAAAACCGAATTGTTGGCTGAAGTTGCAGAAGAATTTGAGTCATCGCTGGGTTCGGCTTGGATGATCGGAGATACCGAAGCAGATATCCTCGCAGGACAAGCATTGGGAATACCAACAATTGCCGTTACGTGCGGCATTCGCAGCCACTATCAACTGCAAAAGCACCAGCCTAATTTCATTCTCAGCGACTTAATTATTGCCGTTCATCACTTATTAGGTTTGGGGCAACAAGTAATAGTAGAATGACTATATAGCCTTTCTCACTAACAGTGGGCATGGGGCATGGGGCATGGGGCATGGGGCATCGCCCGTATACCTCACTTTTTTGATAACCTCTATACAGTCAACAGTTAACTGTTAACAGTCAACAGTTAACAGTCAACAGTTAACTGTTAACTAATGACTAAAATTTTTCTAAACTTCTGGTCATTTCCCACAAGCGATTCAGGGGAAAATAAATCACCGGAGCCCAAAGACTACTGAGAATAGCAGAACACAAAGCCACACGCTGATGATAGCTCCAAATTTCCAGTAAAGCCCGATCGCCCATAGCGAAAAATTGTAGCCCCATCACCGTTTCCGCCACCACCGCCATCCCAAACACAATTAACGCGATTGGAACCGGATCTCTCTCAACAATATCAGCCGGAATCGACCAACTTTTCTGCAAAACAACCGTTAAGACACCTACAACAACTAGACTTACAGCGTGGGTGGGATTAGGAGCCGTCATCGCATCTTGAAGAAACCCCAAAGCGATGCCCATACTAGCAGCTCCCCAAACTGTACGTCTCCGCTTAATACTCCAAGCTACCAACCAAATTAACAGCCAGTTCGGGCCAATTCCCAGCAATTCCATTCCCGGAAACCGAGTCGGCAATATCAGTATACACAGCATCACAGAAGCAAATGTAACGCCGAAATTCAAAAATTTGCGCGATCGCCAAAACATCCGAGATAAAGGCTTCATTACGGCTTTGCTCCCCCAGACGGTGCAGAAGATTGACCCTGCGAAGCCTTTTGTTCAGATTCCTTAGAGTGTGGGTAAACCACCGCCCACTCCAGAGAATTCATCTGTGCAGAAAACTCAATAACAGCTTCGGGAGCCGGAGTTTTATTCAGATCAACCGAAACCACTTTTCCCACCGGCAAACCAGCAGGGAACAACTGACTGAAAGAAGAAGTTGAAACCAAATCTCCAGGCTTAACATTGGGAACATTATCAAAAAACTCCATCACAGCCTGATTTGGGCCTTTACCGCGCATAAAACCCATATTACGACTGCGGGTAATTCCCACACCCAATTGACTTGTAGGGTCGCTAGCTAACAGCACTAAGCTAGTATTAGGAGTAACACTGACAACCCGACCTATCAAACCGCCAGGGCCCATCACAGTAAAATCTGTTTTAATGCCATCATTACTGCCGCGCCCCAAGGTTACTTGCTGCCACCAATGGTCAGCGCTGCGCCCCACAATCGGAGCGACAATTCCTTTAGGTTTCTTAGCAGAAACGTAACCTAAAAGTTCTTTTAACTTCTGATTTTGAGTCTCTGATTCTAATAGTTGCGCTTGCAATTCTTGAGTGCGAGCCGAGATGAGTTGCTCTTGTCCAGAGCCGTTGGCTTGAAACGGACGAGACACCCAATTGTAAACTTCAAAAAGTACAGCACCTTGTGTTTGTCGAACCCCCCAAGCCGCAGTTACCGCTAAACCTAAAAGAGCAATTTGTAGACGCAGATCCCACCACCTGCGGATTGTGTGCTTTAGCATAATTTCAATCAAGTAAAATTGTTATGTCAGGATTTTAGAGTTTAGATGGCAGACCTATTTCTAAATCCAAAATCCCAAGTTTGTTAATTACAGACTGCGCGACGACTGCCCGCTGAATACCCGTTCCAACTGTTTGTTTTCCAATACCCTACCAGTTCCCAAAACCACGCAGCAAAGAGGATCGGCTGCCACATGAGTGACAATTCCTGTCTCGTGACTGATTAGAGTATCTAAACCTTTCATCAGTGCTCCGCCACCGGCCAGCATAATTCCCCTGTCAATAATATCTGCCGCTAATTCCGGGGGTGTGCGTTCCAAAGTACGTTTGACAGCTTCCACAATTACTGACAGCGGTTCCGACATACTTTCGCGAATTTCTGGGCCTTTGATTGTAACAGTTCGCGGTAGACCGGAGAGCAAGTGCAAGCCGCGCACTTCCATGATCACATCGTCATCCTCGGTCGTTGGATATGCGGAACCCACCTGAATCTTAATTTCTTCAGCAGTGCGTTCGCCGATCACCAAATTGTGAACTTTTTTCATGTATTGGACGATCGCCTCATTGAGTTCATCACCGGCTACCCGGACAGACTCACTGATCACCGTACCTTGCAAACTCAAAACCGCAACTTCCGTCGTACCCCCACCGATATCTATAATCATATTGCCAGTTGCCTCAGCCACAGGCAGTCCAGCCCCGATCGCCGCAGCGATAGGTTCATCAATTAACCGTACTTCTCTAGCACCGGCCTGAGTAGCCGCCTCAATCACAGCGCGCCTCTCGACACCAGTGACACCACTGGGGATGCCAATAATGATCCGCGGCGAAACTAAGCTTCGGCCTTCGTGAACTCTGCGGATAAAAGTCTTGAGCATGAGTTCGGCTGTATCGAAGTCGGCGATTACCCCGTCGCGAAGCGGGCGCAGTGCTATGACATTCCCAGGCGTGCGCCCAAGCATTTTTTTAGCCTCTTCTCCAACAGCCAGCGGTATTTTTAAGTCTTGGTCGATCGCCACTACGGACGGCTCTTGCAGAACAATACCTTTGCCAGATACATAAACGAGCGTGTTAGCAGTACCGAGGTCGATACCCATATCTCTAGATAAGGAAAATCGATTGAGAAGACCCACTGATTTGTACCCCCCCAAAACTAAAATACTAATGTGTGCAATAATGTTGTTACAAAAGTGTAACCGAGGTGGATTCTATTACGTTTTTCATCCTGAGTCTAGTCGAAACGTAACATTGTCGAGCATAAGTTGAACGCTTGCCTCGCCAATCATCCACAATAAGTATGTTCTGGTAAGTGGGTGTAAAATCAGGATGAAGCCCTGATTCGCGCTGTTCCAAGTTAAGTTTGGAGGCGATCGCCCTTCAGGGAGAGTTTAACTACATCACCAATCGAGCACATTCCCGAAAAAATTTATGAGTCTTAATGTTGTGACTTTGGTCGGCCGCGTCGGTGGCGACCCGGACGTGAAGTATTTTGAGTCGGGTACAGTTAAGTGTAATTTGACGCTGGCAGTCAACCGCAGAAGCAAGAACAACGATCAGCCAGACTGGTTTAATCTGGAAATCTGGGGGAAAACAGCGCAAGTCGCTGCTGACTACGTTCGCAAAGGCGCTCTAATTGGAGTAACAGGCTCTTTGAAGTTCGATCGCTGGCAAGACCGCAATACGGGTTCAAATCGCTCGAAGCCAGTAATTAGAGTAGACCAGTTAGACTTGCTGGGTTCCAAACGGGACAATGAGTCAGGTATGTCGCAAAACAACAGCGAATTCTAGCTTTTGGGGAATTTGGGAACTAATATTTGTGAATTGGGTGGGGGCTGGTGAGTTCAGAAAAGTTAGAAATTGTTCAAACTGAGTATCAAGCGGGCCGAGTAGCTTTTGAGAGCGGTCTGTATGCTCAAGCTATCCAGAGTTTGGAAACAGCGACGGGTTTGGTCGATCGCACTTCCAGATTAGGCGGCGACGTGCAGATGTGGCTGGTGACAGCCTACGAAGCCTCTGGCGATACCGAAAGGGCGATCGAGCTTTGCCGCAAACTCACCCGCCATCCGCGCCAAGAAACCCGCCAGCAAGCCAAGCGCTTGCTGTTCATTCTCGAAGCCCCCAAACTCAGTATCCCTGATGAATGGACGGTAAAAATCCCCGATTTAGCAGCTTTAGATGAAAATCAATCAATCAGTTTTCAAGCAAATCCCAACGCTGATATCAAGTACGCCAAACCAAAGCCCGCCGTACAAGAACCTGTAGATTTGAGTCAGGTGAATACCAAAGATAATAGGTTTATCTGGGTGGCGTTAATTGCCATATTTTTGATTTTAGGTGGCTTGTTTATTAGTTATTAAGACCAACTGTTGGTTCAATCCAAAATTTAAAATCCAACATCTACAATCTACAATCCGATGACTTCATTCCCCACCAACCGCGCCAAAACACTCAAAGAAGCTTACCGCGCTTGCGATGTCAAGCCTCTAACGGGCGATGATATTGCACGATATTATGTGGATTTGTCCGCAGTACGCAACACAGTAGCGATCGACGATGTTAGCACGGATTTGGATCTTCAAGAACCGGGAGAATTTAACACAATTTTGTTTACGGGACATCGGGGATGTGGCAAAAGTACAGAATTAAAACGGATTCAGTCGCGATGGGAAAATGAATATCGGGTGATTTATATAGAATTCGATCAGGAACTAGATGTTCTTGATGCTGAATATACCGATTTATATTTGTTAGTTATCAACAAAGTAGCTGATGATTTAACTGAATTAGGATTGAAGTTTGATCAAAAACTATTACATAGTTTTGAATTGTGGTTTAAAGAAGTCACTAAAGAAACAGAAGAAAGTGTTCAACTTTCCGCTAGCATCGAAACCGAAGCAAGTGCAGGTGCAGAAATTCCGTTTATTTCTAAGTTGACTGCAAAATTAATCGGTCAAATCAAAGGTTCTAGTCAACAAAAACAAGTGATTCGCGAAACTCTTCAGCGTAATCTATCCCGCTTGCAAGCAGATATTAATCTGTTATTGAAAGATGCTTTTAAGAAGCTGAGACACAAATATCCCAACCGTTACCAAAAAGGATTTTTGCTGATTGTTGATAACTTAGACCGGATTCCTCCAAATGTTGGTAATCATTTGTTTTTTGATTACGCTCCTCAACTCCAAGAACTAGACTGTACAATCATCTATACAGTGCCGATTTCGGTAATTTATTCCTATAAAAATGTTAGCAACTTGTTTAGCAATCCCAATATCGTGCCAATGGTGAATATTTATGAATTTAATCGTAGTGAGTGCGATTTAAATTACAATCAGCAAAGATTAGAGGGAGTTGCCCGTTTAATTGAACAGCGGGTTGATATTAGTGCGGTATTTGACGATCGACAACGGCTGCTAGATTTGGCAAAAGCTAGTGGCGGTCACGTCCGACAATTGATGCAGATAACTCGATCGACTTGTCGCACAGCCATTACTCGCAAACGGGTGCATCTCACTTTGGCGAGTATGCCAAAAAAGGGTTAAAATGAAAAAGCTAGTAAAATTGCCAAATAAAGAT
>NZ_JAUBVR010000006.1:0-116017 GCF_036705955.1 Microcoleus sp. A6-C6
ATTAAGATATTTGTAGAATCAAATAAGTTATACACTGTCGAAAAATTAAGATTTACCGCAACTTATTGAGCGGATACGCACGAACTGCTTCCTGTGCTTACGCAGCTAAACTATTAACAAGTCTCACTGTAGGTCTGTCTGCACCCGTGGGCGATCGCAAAAAACTTCCAGGCACGGTGACAACTGCTACAGTGTTTCCCAGCATATCAAAGAACTCAACGCTGTAACCTGTTTCTAGTCCTTCAACGTCATGTTGTTCTACCACTGTACCGATATCACCGGCATAGAGTCCTTCGTCAGGGCGATCGTCTAGTAAGATAACATCTGAATAAAGTTCGTAATTCATAATATCTTCTGTTAATTTCCCCATAAAGGCGCTAGGAAGCGACTGCAAAATCTGTGTATTGCCGCATTTCAGGCTCGTGAAATGCCAGCACAATATCTTCTTTGGGAACTCCTGCTTCTACTAAATCCGTTGCAATCCCATATTCTGTCCAGTCTTCCTCGATCCAAAATTTGCGATCGCGAATCCGAACGTAGACAGTCATCCCCGTAAGGCGATCGCCCTTTGGCCAGCCCAGGTTCATCCAGATGTAATGACCGTTTTGCTCGTCTGCAATCAAGAATGTTTCGGTGTCTTGTTGGGCATGGCGATTATTGCACAATTCTATATACTCGGTCAAAATACGCTTGATTAGTTTGGGATACTCGATTAGTTTATCCATTGCACAATTTCCTCTACTTCTGTTTTATGCAATATCTAACATTAGTCCTCCTCAGATTCACAACTCATAAATTCGCGATCGGAGTGTAAGATTTCAGGTTTCCAGAATTAAACGCTCAACAAAATCTCACGATATTCCCAAGCAACTTTTGAGGGCGACTTTATACCTATTCTTCAACCGCTTGGAAACCAAACCACCCTGCTGGATTTGTGCCAGAACAGCCACTGAACAAGATCCTTTTGGAATAGGACTACCAGCCGTAATTAATCGAGCTAGTTCAGTAGCATTCATCTCACGAGCATATTGGTAATCTATCACAGACTCACGGATTATAAAGCTTGGCACACCAGAACCTGGTAGGAGAATACAGGCATCTTCAGAATTAGGTCTGCGGCTAGTGACGTTAACGAAGAGATAGCTGCTTTCAGAAGTTTGTGCAATGGCAATATATAGATGTTCACTGTTAGGAGGTGTATCCAGCAAAAAAGCATCTCCCAAATTAATGATGATGCTAGCCATTCAAAACCTCATCTAGATATGCCTCCCGGATGGCTGACTGCTGAACTTCGGCTATTTTCTCGTCACTGTTACCCATCAAAACCCCATCTAGATATGCCTCTCGGATGGCTAATTGCTGAATTTCACCTATTTCTTCGTCACTCTTACCCACATTTTTTAGAATATCCTCTACAGCAATCGGAATGGCTGAACCATGCGGATCTTGCCATTCTGGAAGGTCATGAGTCCACTCAGCAACCAGAAAAGGATCGAGATCCCCAAAAGCTTGATAAACCTCTTGAATGATTTCCTCCTCTTCTTCGCAAAGATCTGCATTCCCTGGATCGTTCAACAGGGAAACAAGATGTTCATTTTGTTCAGGTCTGGTAATGAACTTAGACCAGAGAGGTAAGGCATTATCAATGGGATTCCCTTTAATCAGGTCATAAACACCACTGAGGACGGGGCCGTAATTCATAGATACATAACGATCGCCAGTAATCGGTTGCTCTATGCGTTGCAATGAAATACGGTCAGCTATGTAAAGCATCTTCAATAAGCCTAAATATTTCATAGGCTTACCGTGCAGCTTTAAGAACACTGCTGCTGCTTCAATAGCTTTCTCTGGATGAAACCGAAATTGGATTGGCATAAGCATTTTGGAAGAGTGCTTCACAGTAGTACAACTTCATTGTAAACCATAATGATTTGTCAGTTATTAGTGCTTTGACAAAGCATAATAGAAATCTGTGTGACGACAGTATTCTCTTAATTGTTTCCGACTGATAACGTGCATTTAGCGATCGATCTGATGTTTTCTAGATATCTCAACACGGTTTCCCCAGCAGCAATTCAGCCGTGACTTCAATTGCGATCGGTTGTGGATCAATTATCATCGATGCCGTCCCACATTTGAGACAAAGGGAGAGTTTGTCCGGTAATTGCTTCATGGAAGCCTTGCTGAAACCCTTGGAGGACGGTTTCGATGGGGTCATCATCTGGCTCGATATCAGTGTCTTCCGACACTAAGACAATAATCCGAACGTGGCTGTAAGCTGTTAGTCATTTAAATTTCTTGCCTGAACCCCTTACCGTATGGGGTATAGACTACAAATAATGCAGTTTAAATGTGGAACAGCTTAGTTGGCAAGCGCAAGGGGGCGATCGAGCAAA
Source organism: Microcoleus sp. A6-C6 (assembly GCF_036705955.1). Taxonomy (NCBI): domain Bacteria; kingdom Bacillati; phylum Cyanobacteriota; class Cyanophyceae; order Oscillatoriales; family Microcoleaceae; genus Microcoleus; species Microcoleus sp. A6-C6. The sequence continues at coordinate 2,397 of NZ_JAUBVR010000006.1, forward strand.
AGTCGCCCTCGATCGTCAATTTTTCCTGTGGTTTCAATTGCTTTCATCGTCTCTCTGTGTCATAATTGATTTGCATGGTGGTAATACCTTATTTCCCTAAAGCCTTGCTAAGGATATTGGTAACCGCTGAACATAAAGGTTATTTTGCAAAAGAAAGCCATGAATCTTCTTGAAATTGTACATGAAATTATAGGATTGGCAGAAACTGGTAATTATTGGGGGAGAGATGTCTCTTTTCAAAGTTTTGGGATGGGTGACAATGCTATCAACTTTGTCAACGAAAATAAGCTCAAATATATTGACGCAATATCAAGGGCATTTAATTTCGACAAGGAAATTGAAACAACCTATACGTTAAAGAAATATGAATCGCTACTAATAAAACATTTTAGAGAGCATTTTTTTAATAAGATTTTAGTAAAAAAGGAGGATATATCATCGTTTATTAAAAAGCTTAAGGCGGAAAGTATAAAAACATTTTCTGTATTCCGAGACATACATGGAATAGTTTTAAACAGCCCCACAAGTCCCTTGTTATTGGGCGGTTATACAATATACGAGTTTGCTTCACAAAAAGAGTTTATTGAGTCAAAAATTGACTCAAAAACAGATTCATTTCTGGAAATATGGGGCAATGACAATCCAGAATATTTAATTGAATGGAAGGCTGAAGCAAGACACTTTGAAAAAGCAGTTGAAATTGCTGACGAACATTTTGAGCGATTCGAGCTTATCCTAAGATATGTCCTAGGTTCCGCCACAAATCGCTTTGAAGTTGGCGTTTTAAACTACCAAGGCTGGCGTCATCGTAAAGCTTACATATTGTCTGATATGGGGGAAGTGTCAAACTCATGGACTAGGCATGGCCCAAGAGAGCCGATACAACTTGACGATCCATATTTTGTAAAGGAGGATACTGGATATCACACTGTTTGGGGTTTTACTACAAACAAAAATCTTAATGAGTTTCAAAAAAGAATTATGTTGGCAGTTGAATGGATCGGGCAATCAATGGCTGATCCCTCACCACCAAGTGCTTTTATCAAGGCGGCCATCGCTCTAGAAATTATCTTTACACCTAGCAAAAAGGCAATCATTACTCCGTCAATTGTAAGTCAAATTTCTGAAAGTATAGCTCTTATATTAGGCAGCTCAGTCGAGGAAAGATTAAAAAGCGAAAAAAGAGTAAAAGAATTGTATGAATTGAGATCGCAAATTGTACACTTGGGCAACAAAGATATTAGTCAAGCAGATTATAAAGAGCTGCTTGAAATAGCACGTTCTGTAATAAAAAAGATACTCACATCAGACAAGCTTAATAGCGTTGATTCTGTAGAAGAATTATATACTATTCTCAAAAAAATTAAATATTCGGGTGATGCAATATCACAAAGCGCTGGACTCTGATAAATTACTCGCTGCGCTCATAATTTACTCTTGCACCGCCAGTCAATACAGCTATAACTCCGGCTCAAACAATAGCCATTAAAGTAATTAATAATTAGTAATCGATCGCTCGTGAGGAATAGGTAATTGGTTGTTAGTAACACTCATTACCCATTCCTCATTTTAAACCCTAACTGCCGCCAATCCGAGCGACATCGCGAGCATTTTCTTCAAACGCAGCCGTCAGCGCATCATCACCGCTCAAACCCGATGCGATCGCCCTTTCAATGGCCTGCAACACCCGCTTATAATCCCGCGGCATCACCTTCACAAACACCGGCACCATCTCATCCCACGCAGCAAGAACCTTTGATGCTTTTGCACTTCCAGTCAAATCAACATGAGTTTGAAGCATCAGCCGCAAATCGCTAATCTCCTCAACATCCTCCAATTTTTCCAAATCCACCATCGACATATTGCAGCGAGTAGCAAAATCCCCCGCCTCATCCAAAATGTAAGCAACACCGCCACTCATACCCGCTGCAAAATTGCGCCCGGTTTCACCCAAAACTACAACTTTGCCGCCAGTCATGTACTCGCAACCGTGATCGCCCACACCCTCAACTACGGCGTTTACCCCGGAATTGCGGACAGCGAAACGTTCCCCCGCCATCCCCCGGATGAAAACGTCACCAGCGGTGGCTCCGTAAAGCACCACGTTGCCGACAATCACATTTTCTTCTGCGACAAAGGTAGAAGCCGGCGACGGATACAAGATGATTTTGCCGCCGCTCAGGCCCTTGCCGAGATAGTCGTTGGCCTCGCCTTCGAGCTCCAGCGTGACTCCCTTGGGCACGAATGCGCCAAAGCTTTGTCCCGCGCTACCTTGGAAGTGCAGGTGCACCGTGTCATCGGGTAAACCTTCCCAGTGGCGTTTGGTGATTTCGTTACCGAGAATTGTGCCGACAACGCGGTTAATGTTGGTAATTGGGAGTTTTGCGTGCACTTTTTCGCCATTTGCGATCGCACCTTTGCACAAATCCAACAACACAGTCATATCCATCGACTTTTCCAACCCGTGATCCTGCGCCATTTGACAATAGCGCCCGACATCCGCCCCAACCTCCGGCTGGAACAGAATGTTCGAGAAATCCAAACCCTTAGCCTTCCAGTGTTCCACCGCTTGCTGCGCTTCCAACACATCAGTGCGGCCAACCATTTCATTCAGCGTGCGGAAACCCAACTGCGCCATGATTTCACGTACTTCCTGCGCGATGAATGTCATAAAGTTTACCGTGTGCTGCGGATCGCCGGTAAAGTTTTTCCGCAACAAGGGATCTTGAGTCGCAACACCCACAGGGCAAGTGTTTTGATGGCAGACGCGCATCATGATACAGCCCAAAGTTACCAGCGGCGCGGTGGCAAAACCGAATTCCTCAGCACCAAGCAGTGCAGCAATTGCTACATCGCGCCCGGTTTTCATTTGACCGTCGGTTTCCACAGCAATGCGACTGCGGAGATTGTTGAGTACCAAAGTCTGGTGAGTTTCCGCCAATCCCAACTCCCAAGGTAAACCCGCGTGTTTGATCGAAGTTTGCGGGGATGCGCCTGTACCGCCGTCGTAGCCGGAAATTAGCACCACATCGGCGTGGGCCTTCGCTACACCAGCCGCGATCGTCCCGACTCCCACTTCCGACACCAGTTTGACGCTAACCCGCGCTTCCCGGTTGGCATTTTTCAAGTCATGAATCAATTCGGCCAAATCCTCGATCGAATAAATGTCGTGGTGAGGAGGAGGCGAAATCAAACCCACACCAGGAGTCGAGTTCCGTACCTTGGCAATCCAAGGGTATACTTTTTTACCCGGTAACTGTCCGCCTTCTCCGGGTTTTGCCCCTTGTGCCATCTTGATTTGCAGTTCCCGCGCTTGGGAAAGGTACAAGCTGGTAACGCCGAAACGCCCGGAAGCTACTTGTTTGATCGCGCTGTTTTTCGAGTCACCCCGATCGTTCGTCCAAGTGTAGCGATCGGAATCTTCGCCGCCTTCACCGGTGTTCGATTTGCCACCAATGCGGTTCATGGCGATCGCCAAAGACTCATGCGCTTCTTGGGAAATCGAACCGTAACTCATCGCCCCAGTTTTGAAGCGTTTAACAATCGCTTCCACGGGTTCTACTTCTTCAATTGGGATTGATTCCCGCTGCTTGAATTGCAACAAACCGCGCAAGGTAAAATGCTGCTGATTTTGTTCGTTTACCAGCCCAGAATACTGTTTGAAAAGCGGATAACTGCCCTCGCGTACCGACTTTTGCAGCGCGTGAATTGTCTGCGGGCTGAACAAATGCGCCTCGCCTTCTTTCCGCCACTGATATTCGCCGCCGACATCGAGAGTATGTCCGCTGCTGGGGCGTTCTGGGAATGCGTGAGTGTGGCGCAAAATTGCTTCTTGGGCGATGATTTCCAAGTCTACACCTGCAATCCGCGATGCTGTCCAAGTGAAGTATTTATCGACTACGGATTTGTTCAATCCGATCGCCTCAAATATCTGTGCACCGCGATAACTTTGAATGGTGGAAATCCCAATTTTTGAGGCAACTTTTGTCACACCCTTAGTTGCGGCTTTCACGTAGTTTTTGCAAGCTGTTTTGTAATCAACATCTAGCAGCAATTTTTCGCGGATCGAATCGGCGATCGTCTCAAAGGCCAAATACGGATTAATCGCACCGCAACCGTAGCCGATTAAAGTCGCAAAGTGATGCACTTCGCGCGGTTCACCGGATTCGAGAACAAGTCCCGCCTGCGTGCGCGTACCTTTACTGATCAAGTGGTGGTGCAGGCCCGCAACCGCCAGCAGCGCCGGAATCGGAGCGTTTTCGGCGTTGATGCCCCGATCGCTCAAAATGATGATATTCACCCCAGAGGCGATCGCGCTATCTGCCGCTGCAAACACATCTTCTAACGCCTGTTCGAGACCTTTTACCCCGCTTTTGGGGTTGAACAAAATCGGCAGTGTGATAGAGCGGAAATTGCCTAGATTTACCTGTTTGAGTTTTGCTAATTCTTCATTGCTGAGAATTGGGGTTTTCAGTTCGATTAAATGGCAGCTTTCTGGTTCTGGCTTCAGCAAATTGCGTTCAGCGCCGATCGTAGTTTCAGCAGAAGTTACAATTTCTTCGCGGATCGAATCTATCGGCGGATTGGTAACTTGAGCAAACAGTTGCTGGAAGTATTCGTAAAGCAGTTTTGGGCGGTTGGAAAGTACAGCCAGCGGCGTATCCGCACCCATTGCACCGATAGCTTCTACACCATTTTTTGCCATTGGGGCTAACAGCAACCGCAGTTCTTCAAAGGTGTAGCCAAAGGCCATTTGGCGCTGGATCAATGTTTCGGGGTCGGATTCTGCGACTGCTGGCGCATCTGGGAGTTTGGCGATTTCGACCATGTGCTGGTCAATCCACTCGCGGTACGGGTGTTCTGTGGCGATTTTGGTCTTAATTTCCTCATCGGAAACGATGCGGCCTTCCTCGGTATTTACTAGGAACAGCCGCCCCGGTTGCAGGCGGCCTTTTGAGAGGATTCTTTCTGGGGCGATCGGCAAAACTCCGGCTTCCGATGCCATAATTACTAAGTCGTCTTTGGTGACGCAGTAGCGGGAAGGGCGCAAACCGTTGCGATCGAGCACTGCGCCGATCGATGTTCCGTCGGTAAATGCGATCGAAGCCGGGCCATCCCAAGGTTCCATCAAGCAGGAATGGTATTCGTAGAAAGCTTTTTTCTCGTCACTCATGGACTCGTGGGCTGTCCAAGGTTCGGGAATCATCATCATGACGGCGTGGGGTAAAGAACGCCCGGCCAAATATAGCAATTCCAAAGCGTTGTCAAAGATAGTTGAGTCGCTACCTTCGATGTTGATTAAATTCGGGATTTTCTTTAAATCATCTCCGAACAACTCCGACTCGAACAAGGATTGCCGCGCGTGCATCCAGTTGATGTTGCCGCGCATGGTGTTGATTTCGCCGTTGTGGGCGATGTAGCGGTAAGGGTGCGATCGTTCCCAACTCGGAAAAGTATTGGTGCTGAAGCGCGAGTGAACTAGGGCTAAAGCGCTTTCCATGTCGGGGTCGTGGAGGTCGGGATAGTAATCTCCCACTTGCACCGGCATTAACATTCCTTTGTAGACGATCGTCCGGCACGACAGAGTGGAATTATACCAGTATGGGTCTTTTTCTGTCCTGCGGATGGCGTTGTGAGCGCGTTTGCGGATCACGTACAATTTACGCTCGAAGGCCGCCTCATCGATACCTGCGGCGCGCCGGAGGAATACTTGCTGCATGAAGGGTTCGCTAGATTTGGCGGTGTCGCCCAAGGATGAGTTGTCCGTGGGAACTTCGCGCCAGCCGAGCACTTCTTGGCCTTCTTCGGCGGCGATTTGGGCAAATATGCGTTTCCCGTTTTCCCGTTCCGTTGGATTTGGCGAGGAGTAAATCGCGCCGACACCGTACTCGCCGGCTTCTGGAAGTTGGATGTTGAGGGCCGCCGTTACTTTTTTCATGAATTTGTGCGGCACTTGCATCAAAATTCCCGCCCCGTCTCCGGTGTTGGGTTCGCAGCCGCAGGCCCCCCGGTGGTCGAGATTCAGCAGGATTGTTAGTCCCTGTTCGACGATTTCGTGGGATTTGTTACCTTTCATGTGTACGATGAACCCGACTCCGCAAGCATCGTGCTCGAACTGCGGATCGTACAGGCCTTGTTTTACTGGCAGTCCGTTGTTGTTCATTTTGATGTGTCTCTCAAAGTGATGAAAAGATTTTGATCTAGAGTCAAGCGTGGGATGGCGATCGATCTAGTATCATGTATTATATATAGATTTACTCAATTGGGTAGATGCACGAAAAAATCAAAGCTGATGCGCTCGATGGAGCGTGTAAAAATAGTTGAAGCTGATGAGTTAACTATGAAACCCGAAGGTCTAAATATTTATGCTGAAAAATCCTCTAATTATTAGCGTATCTCCTGAGATTATGGGCGGCACTCCAGTCTTTGCTTGTACTAGAGTTCCAGTACAAACACTTCTGGACTATCTGAAAGCAGGAGAATCCATTGATGATTTTTTGGATGGATTTCCAACTGTGACTAAAGAGCAAGTTATTGGGTTGCTGGAAGAGGCAGAAAAACAGCTTGTTGGTAATTAGATGATAAGTTGATATTTGGATTTTTTTTAACCGCAGAGGCCGCAGAGAGCGCAGAGGAAGAGAGGAGAGATGAGCAATTCGGATATGTTGTTAATCGGTTTTTCATTAGTCTTTGTGGAACAGGCATCTTGTCTATTTTTGAGAAATGAGTTTATCGCACTATTGGATTGTATATTGCCTGTTCATAAATAAGTAAAAAATGGCTTGTTGATGATAAATTGATATTTGGTTTTTTTTAACCGCAGAGTCCGCAGAGATCGCAGAGGAAGAGAAGAGAGATGAGCAATTCGGATACATTGTTAATTAGCCTTCCATTAGTCTCTGTGGAACAGGCATCTTGCCTGTTTTGTAGAAATAAATTTATCGCAGTCTTAGTACGACTATATCCTCAGCGTCTGGGTGACATCCTCCACCAGCATTTTCCCTTCTCATCCGCGATGAATCTTTCTGAAAAACTGCAAAAAGTCGATCGCCTCAAAGTCTGGTTAGATAGCTTTCGCCCGCTTTCTCCGACTCTGGTTTCAGAATTGAAAAAACTCTACGATGTGCGGTTCACTTATCATTCTAACGCGATCGAGGGCAATACCTTGACGCAGCGCGAAACTGAGTTAGTCCTAAAAACTGGCATCACTGTCGGTGGCAAAACTTTGCGCGAACACCTAGAAGTCATCGGACATCGAGATGCGATCGACTATATTGAAGCTTTAATGCGATCGGACACTGCGATCGGTGAATGGGAAATTAAACAAATTCACAACTTAATTATAAGAGCAATCGCGCCGGATGAAGCTGGACGTTATCGGCAGTTAGATGTCAAAGCCGCTGGTACCGAATACCTCTATCCGCCTCATTATTTGCTTTCGGATTTAATGCCGGAATTTATCCAATGGCTTAACAGCGATCAAATCAAATCGTTGCATCCACTAGAGTTTGCAGCCGAAGCACATCTTCGCTTTGTTTCGATTCATCCGTTTCGGGATGGTAACGGGCGAACCGGGCGGTTATTGATGAATCTCCTGCTGTTGCGGGCCGGATATCCCATTGTGATTGTATCTAACCAGGTGCGTGCTGCGTATATCGAGGCGATCGCCCAAGCACAGCAAAATGATTCCGGGATTCATCCCCTCCTCGATTTGATTGTAGATGCAGCCCGGTACTCCCTGATCGAAACCCTGCAAATCGTAGCCACCGCCAGCGATAGTCAGAGTCAAGGGCTGCCTTTCTATCAAGAGATGCTAACAGTTTTGCAACAGCAGTCTCAAGAGCTGGATTAGGATTCATCTCAAATCCGCTGGTATCGCAATTATTCATCTGTCTCCTCTCCGACTCTGCGCCCTCTGCGCCCTCTGTGGTTAAATCATTCCAAAACAACCGTAAATCCTACAAGATGCCCCCTTAAATAAAGAACCAGTCGCCGTAGATGAAGATTTGATGTAGATTTGGGCGATCGATCACATAACAGGTGACAACTACTGTGATGATTTTGCTATGGTGGTCAAGGTGCGTCGATCGAGCTTTCACAGGCAAAACTGCAAAAATCTACAGTCCGCTAACCGGTTCGCGCGATCGGAGTTCGGTTTTCAGGATAAATTAGCTAATATCAAACCCAAAGTCGTTTACCACAGGATTCAGTAAGCAATCCTCAAGGAGTCAAAACATGGTTCAAGTTCAAGCAATTTCTAAACTATCTAGTCTGCACGCACCTGGAGCACTCAACGAAATAACCGCCACAGAATCGCGGCCTTGGGGCTCATTTACGACTCTAGAAGAAGGCCCAGGATATAAAATTAAGCGCATCGAAGTTAATCCCGGACACCGCCTCAGCCTGCAAATGCACCACCACCGCAGCGAACATTGGATCGTAGTTTCTGGTACTGCAAAAGTTACTTGTGGCGAAAGTGAACAAGTTTTGTTTACAAATCAGTCTACCTACGTTCCGCAGTGCACTTCTCACCGTCTGGAAAATCCGGGAGTTATCCCCCTGGTTTTAATTGAAGTGCAGAATGGCGAATATCTCGGAGAAGATGATATTATCCGGTTTCAAGACGATTATGCCCGCACAGAAAAAGCGAAGTAATTTACTCTCGGTAAGGTGCGCACCTTACCAGAAAATCTCCTGGTAAGGTGCGCATTGCGCACCCTACATTTCAATTACAAATTACAAATTACCAATCATGATTAATCTGAGCAAAACAGCAGCCACAGAAGTAAAACGCCTCAAGTCAAAGTATCGCAGCCCCAATGCTTTGTTTCGTCTGGGCGTGGAATCGAGCGGCTGCTCCGGTTTGTCTTATACAATGGCATTTGACGATGCGCCAGCCCCAGGCGATGCTGTATGCGAGTCCGAGGGAGTTCAAGTTGCGATCGACCCCCAGCACTTAAAATATCTGAATGAACTCACCTTAGATTATTCAGAAGACTTGATGGGCGGAGGTTTCCGATATCACAATCCCAATGCCGCCAAAAGCTGTAGCTGCGGCAACTCATTTTCGGCCAGGGAATAATCAATATGATGACCATCAAAGACTTAGAAAAAGTCCAAAAAACCTTCCAAGAAGCCGGTCAAGATTACCAACTAGAACTAGAAAGCGGGAAGATTATCATTGTGGGCCCATCAGATATTGTATCTAGCGAAATTGGTGTAATTTTCATTTGGTTGCTCGCCAATTGGGTTTATCCCCGCCGTCTGGGCCGAATATTTGACTCCGCAGGTGGCTTTATTTTACCTGATGCTAACCTCACAGCACCCGATGTTTCTTTTGTGCGGGCCGCGCGTCTCAGGCAAAGTCCGCGTTATTTCGGAGAATTAGTCCCCGACTTGGTAGTAGAAATTAAATCACAAAGCGATCACATAAAACCTCTCGAAAAAAAGATTCTGAATTTTATCGCACTCGGAGCACAAGTAGGAATTCTGATCGATCCAGACGAAGAAACTGTAACAGTTTATCGTCAGGAAGGTGAACCAATTGTGCTAGTAAATGGAGATAATTTGACTGTTACCGAACTTTTCCCTGGTTGGCAATTGCCAATTTCTGAACTGTGGCCGCCAATTTTTACAGAAGCAGAAACTCAAGCATAATCTTGCATTTTAATACAATTAGTTTACAACGAATCGCGAAGATGCGGTTCATGAGAAAAATATTGATTATGCCAAATTTTTGGATGCTCAATAAGTTGCGGTAGGTAGTAATTTGTAAGCGTTTTTGAATTCATTTTAAATTCTACAAATATCTTAATTCCTGCAAAAACTCCACGTATTTTCATGTATTATTCATCATAAACTCAATAAGTAACACAGCTTTTTTGAGCCACTAAAATCACAATTAATCCTGGGTTATACGACACTTACTAAAGGAATCAAGCGCCGATAATTCAGAGCAGTTATATTTCGGTTCACTTAAGAAGATAATTGCTCAGCGCGACTTAACCGATAAGTGTCATAATTTCTGCGATTTCTCTCACGCGCGATCGCTGCTGACAAAAAACGTTAAGTTAACCGTATTGATCTATCGCGCAGTAAATAAGTAAATTAATAATGAAACCGCAGATGAACGCAGATCAAAACACATCTGCGTTAATCTGCGTTCATCTGCTCAAATCTGCGGTTGCAAAAATACCCCTAGGAACCGCCGCGCAACTTATCCAAAACAGTCCGATCTTCCAAAGTCGAAGTATCCCCAGAAACCTCTTCTCCGGCAGCTAAAGAACGCAGCAAACGGCGCATAATCTTACCGCTGCGAGTTTTCGGCAAAGCATCGGTAAATCGAATTTCGCCGGGACGGGCGATCGCCCCAATCTCCTTCACAACGTGCTGCTTCAACTCCTTAGCCAATGCGTCGCTAGGCTGCTGCGAGTTATCCAGCGTCACAAAAGCGACAATTTCCTCACCTTTAATCTCATCCGGTTTGCCAACAACCGCAGCTTCCGCCACCGCTGGATGCGATACCAAAGCCGATTCAACTTCCATCGTGCCGAGTCGGTGTCCGGCGACATTAATCACATCATCAACGCGGCCCATTACCCAGAAATAACCATCTTTATCCTTGTGCGCGCCGTCTCCAGCAAAGTACACAAATTCGCCATTTTTGGGGTGCAAATATTCCCAATAAGTGCGGCGGAAACGCTCTGGATCGTTGTAAAGTGTACGCATCATTCCCGGCCAAGGATGTTTTACAACTAAATAACCGCCGCTTTGATTAGTTACTGGTTCGCCATCTTGGTCAACGACATCGGCGACAATTCCGGGGAATGGAAGGGTTGCAGAACCGGGTTTTGTGGGAATTGCACCGGGCAAAGCGGTAATCATAATTCCGCCTGTTTCTGTTTGCCACCAAGTATCAACAATCGGACAATTTGAGTTACCAATTACGCGCTGATACCACATCCAAGCTTCGGGATTGATTGGTTCGCCGACGGTTCCTAACAATCGTAAAGATGACAAATTGCGCGCGTTGGGCAAGTGTTCGCCCATTTTCATAAAGGTGCGAATTGCTGTTGGTGCGGTGTAGAAAACGGTGACACCGTATTTTTCAATTACGTCCCAAAAACAGCCGGGATTGGACGTGCGGGGCGCACCTTCATACATTAAAGTTGTTGCACCGTTGGAAAGTGGCCCGTAGAGGATGTAACTGTGGCCTGTAATCCAGCCGACATCGGCAGTACACCAATAAACATCGGTATCTTGTAAGTCGAATATCCACTTGGTTGTTATGTGGGTATAAAGGTTGTAGCCACCGATTGTGTGGACGACTCCTTTCGGTTTGCCGGTGCTGCCGCTGGTGTAGAGTACGAATAGCATATCTTCGCTATCCATCGGTTCGGCGGGACAATTTGCCGATGCACCTTTTTGCAAATCGTGCCACCAATGATCGCGCCCTGGTTCCATGTGCACTTCTTGTTTGGTACGCTGGACGACGAGAACGTTGGTAACGCTTGGTACGGCATTATTTCCTAATGCTTTGTCTACTTGTGCTTTGAGGCCGACGGCGGTATCTTTGCGGAAGCCACCGTCGGCGGTGATGACGAGTTTTGCTTCGCCGTCGTTGAGGCGATCGCGCAAAGCTTCTGCGCTAAATCCGCCGAATACTACGCTGTGTACTGCACCGATTCTCGCACAGGCTAGCATGGCGATCGCAGCTTCGGGAATCATGGGCATATAAATGCCGACGCGATCGCCCTTTTGGACACCCAAATCTTTGATGACATTCGCCATTTGACAGACTTCGCGGTGGAGTTGCGCGTAAGTCAGGGTACGGGAGTCACCGGGTTCGCCTTCCCAGATCAGGGCGGCTTTGTTTTTGCGCCAGGTGGTTAAATGGCGATCGAGACAATTGTAAGAAATGTTAATTTTGCCATTGACAAACCATTTAGCAACAGGTGGCTGCCAGTCGAGCACGGTATCCCACTTTTGAAACCAGTGCAATTCTTGGGTAGCGAGTTCAGCCCAGAATGCTTGGGGGTCGGCTTTCGCTTTTTCGTAGAGGGCGCGGTATTCTTCTAAGCTTTTGACGTGTGCTTTTTGGGAGAATTCAGCCGTGGGCGGGAATAGGCGTTTTTCATGCAGAATTGATTCGATGGTATCTTGTGACATCGCTGTTAGTTTTTAGTTCAGTTACTCTTTTTAGCTATTGTGTGCATAAATTGGGGCAAAAGTATGTTTATTTTCCTTAAGACGTTGGGAAATTTTGTAAGTATTGGGGATGTGTTAAAAACTATAGCACTGGTAAATTGTAAATTCTATCTTGGTACTCATTATCAAATGATGCTTCATAAATCAGAAATATTAGTTCAATGTTTTGACCGATATTCAGCTTGAAATTCAGGATAAATATTCCTGGGATATGGTGATTTTGCTCTAAATGCTCTGTTAAATGAACAGGCATAGAGCAGTCGTTATACGATCGCACTTTTCAATCTTTCTTTTAGTTCCGTTGGGTTGAGAGTAATTTCAGTCATTGTGGCGACCTCATATCTAATTGAATGATACAAGTCAAAGACTGCACATACTATTGCAAACATTTGTTTATGTTCGCACTTGCCACGTTTTTGGATCTCTCCGACTGTGAAAAATTGCTGTCACAATCACCCTACTCGACACAATCCGATAGTAAACAGCATAGGGAAAGCGTCGCACCACACACCGTCTAACATCACGATAGACAACGGGATATGATTCTGGCATCTGGCAAATTCGATTTAAAATTTCGTCCACACAGTCCAAAAAATCGTCGCCAAGTTCTAGTTGCTGACTTTCGTACCAACTGTAGGCCCCATCGAGTTCTTCACGAACTTCTGGCCGAAACACTAGCACATAATTCATGAGCGTCTTTTTACCGAAGCTTTAATTTCTTCCCAGGTCATTACATCATCTGGATTAGCTTCGCTATCACTAATCCGACGATCTAGTTCCTGTTTTTGTACTTCTGTAAGATTAGGGTAAGCTTGCTCTGCTGCGATGCTATCCCAAATTGCTTGTACAAGCCTAATTCGGTCTTCAACACTGAGAGATGTAATTTGATTCAATGTGACAGTGATATCCATACTAATTAACCTTGATGAAAGACTGGGAAATTGGTACACATAAAATATAGCAGATTTAAGGTAGAGTTGACGGTGGAGTTGAGGGACAATTAATATTGTATCAGGCAAAATTAGCTTGTAATGCCTCTATAATATATTTTACAGGAAAAGCCGATCGCACAAAAGCTATGACCCAAAATTTAGAAGCCAGCCAACTTTCGTTAAATGACGTTCGCCGCCTTCTCAAACTGGAAAGACAAACAGAAGGTTCTTTTGCTGAGTCTTTATCTCTGGAACCTCTAACAGACTCTGAACAGCAGCAACTCTTGGAAATCAGCAATGATTTTTGGCGCTACCTAGAAACCGGGAAAGTTTCTGAAGAATTGGTGAAGTTTTTAACGCTTTCGCCGTTAATGCGATTGACGGGATTTTTTAAGATTCCTGTGGTGCTGACTATGGAGGATAGCATTCCGATCGAGGTTGAAGATGAAGATACTTTAATTAAAGGGCGGTTGGATATTCTCGCAGTAAATGGGCCGGATGCGGAGATTGGGGCGGCGCAGTTCTGGATTTTGGTGGTGGAGGCGAAAAATAGTGCGTTAGCGAAGCCCTCGAAGAGGATCGCCCCTTTGACCGGTTTACCGCAATTGCTGACTTATGCGTTTAAGAGTTTGCAGGTGCAATCGTCTGTTTGGGGATTGACGACGAATGGCGAAAGTTATCGGTTTGTGCGGTTGACGCGGGGAAATCCTTGCACTTATCAGATTTTACCGGAATTGAATTTGATTGACAAAGGGCGATCGATCGAATTGGCGCAAGTTTTGAAAGCTATTTGCAAGTTGCAGAATGTGCAGTTGCAATTGGCGTAATGGTTGGGAAGTTAGGAAGACGAGTAGAGGAAATATACATAATTTAATTGCCTCGTAAGTTGATCAATAAAAAATGCACAATTGTGCCAATATAGATTTATACCATCATCAACTTAATCATGCTTTTAACTGACATAGTAAATCTTTTAGGTAAACCCTACTTCCAAGCCTCCAACTGCCTCATTTATCAAATGGACTGCTTAGAAGCAATGTCAAAGCTCCCTGATGAATGCGTGAATCTTACTGTCACCAGTCCCCCCTATAACATTGGCAAAGAATACGAAAAAACACTACCACTTGATAAATATTTGAACTGGTGTGAAAGCTGGATCAGTGAAAATTATCGGCTAATCCTTCCTAACGGCGCTTTCTGGCTCAACTTGGGGTATCTATCAATTCCCAATCAAGCTAAAGCTATCCCCATTCCCTATCTACTTTGGGACAAAATTCCTTTTTACCTCATCCAAGAAGTTATCTGGCACTATGGCGCTGGGGTTGCTGGTAGTAAGTTCTTTTCACCGCGCAATGAAAAGTTCCTTTGGTATGTGAAAAACCATAAAGATTATACCTTCAACCTAGATGATGTGCGCGATCCAAATGTAAAATATCCTAATCAAAAAAAGAATGGCAAAATTAAAGTCAACTCCCAAGGCAAAAATCCGACTGATGTTTGGGAATTCCCCAAGGTAACTTCTGGTAAAAATAGAGCCTCAAAAGAGCGAACATCTCACCCCGCTCAATTTCCTAGTGCTGTCATACAGCGAATAATCAAAGCTTCATCCAACCCAAATGAAATCATTTTAGACCCTTTTCTGGGTTCAGGAACTACGGCTGTTGTTGCTTTAGATTTGCAGCGCACTATTATCGGATTTGAGATTTGTCAGGAATACTGCGATTTAGCAGCAAACCGAATTGATAATTTTCTAAGAGAAAAGCAGATTAGTGAAGCTCAATTATCTTTATTTTAAAGAGGGTAAATCTTGCTTAATAGGCAATTGCAGTAGCTTATATCGCTCTACATCAGGGCTTAATTTAGCTTGCTGACCAGTGGCCGCTGTTTGCCCTTGCCAATCTTCTCGATCTATCCATCCAAATCTAACTAAATTAATCTGTAGAGTTTGTACACTTTGAATTTTTGGATCGAATTTCTGGAAATTAACTACAAGATAATAGCCGGACTTGTCTTTCTTCGGTTTTGCTCCTGTGGCACTTTGTTGGGAATAACTACGATTGCCGTAAGTGTTACGACTACTTGAAGAAGTTTTAATTTCAATTGAGAAGTCATTGCTCGGGATGTAAACAATATCTTTTTCGATGGCGCTGCGATCGCGCCGCCAAATTCCGGGGTATTTACTGGCGAGTTCTAATGGGATTAGTTCATGTAAAAAAAAGCCCATAATTTGGGGAGTTGGGAATAAATTTACTCCTATTTTGTAGCCTCTGCTGGTTATGCTTGATTGAAAAATTTCACTCCAAACTTGAATAACCACGTCATAAATTTCTTGTGGATCTAGTGGGTGTTGATCTATGAGTTCCCGTGTCTTCTCTTGCCAATCTTGGACAGGAAGCCCCGTATAGGGTGATTGCATTTACTCTATTTCCTGCAATAGTTCGCTGGGCGATACTCCTAAAGCTTTTGCTAACCGCAAAATGTTTAACAGGGCTATGTTCCTCTCACCCCGCTCAATACCACCAATGTAGTTGCGGTGCAGTCCGGCTAGTTCTGCTAACTTTTCTTGGGAAAAGCCTTTTGATGTTCTTAGCCTGCGAACTTGCTCTCCAAATTTTTTTAGCTCTGGATTTTCTGCCACATCAGCAAGATATCGGTGACTGCACTCCAAAATCTACACACTATGAGTGTGATTTAGGATTAAATGAAGCCAGCACGCCCATAGTCACACCAAGCAGAATCAACTTGATGCCATCACTTTAATTGCTTTCATCGGTACTCCGGGTTCTAGGGCGTAGGAAATAGATTGATGTCTAATGCTTCAAGTTATTGATATACCAGATAGCCCGATCGCCCTTCCCGCAATTTTGATGAATCGAGAAAAGGGCATCAAGCGCCGCTATCCCCGCAGGAATAGGCATTTCAAGCATTCGGATCGATGCCCAATTCCCGAAGTTGACGCGCGAGTGATTCGCTGCGCTGGCGTTCAGTTTCTAATTGGGCGATCGCACTTTGGGCCCTTTGCCTTTCTTGTTCAGCCCTTTGTCGTTCCAATTCCGATTTTTCCGAACTCCAAAGCAGCAAATTTCCCGCTGAATCCCACCACCGCAACCAGTGCATAGTTGTACCCAATCGGGTTCCGTACCAAATACCCAAAAACAAATTAATTTCTGGTATCCAGTAACGTCCCTCCGCTGTCGGTGACTGCAAAACATATTGATTTTCTTGCAGACAGCGCACTTCCAAATCTGGTTCGTAAGGGTCAAAAATAACGTAGGTAGAAATCTGCCAAATTTGCTCGTAACAATACAGTTTTCCGTAAGGATATTTGGCGCGCACCGAGTATTCCCCAGCGTCGGTTTCTGAGATAAATTCCATCGCTATGGCAACTCGATCGCCCTCCAAAGACGGTGTGTAACTGCGGCGAATCACTCCTTCGGCTAACGGCAATACTCGCGGCACGTACATCCAGTCTGGCGCTTTCACTACCGTCTTTTGATTGACCGTAGTAGCGATCGCAAAATTCGACGCAATCAACATTTCGGGTTGGATGCGATCGGACGTACCGAGGGCATCCGTCAGCGCGGCCGCCAGCGGTGGCTGTTGAATATTTTCCGCCGAATATTCCGGTAAGATAAAGTCTGATGGCAGTTTTTCCCAGGTAACAACTGGCTCTTGTTTCGCGGGATTAATTTGGAGAACCATAGATTAGTTCCTAGCTGTTGCGATGAATCTATTTTATCAGAATTGTTGGCAATTCACTATTGTTCTAGTTAACTTTATTCATCACCATCTATTTAATACCTTCGCACGTCAATGTCAAGATTTATTAAATATTCGCAAGCAGGCACTGACAGAACGCCAAGTTTTATCTAGAATTAAAAATAATTAAGCCGTGAAAATCAAAGTAATAAAATGTCTGAACTTAGACAAAATCTAATTACCAGAGATTGGGTAATCATCGCCACCGAACGGGCGAAAAGACCGGACGAATTTGCCAACAAAAAAAAGTTGATGGTAGCAGTACCGCCATACCGTGCCGATTGCCCGTTTTGCGTGGGAAATGAAGAAGACGGAACCTTAGAAACTTACCGTTTGAGTGATGAAGGGACTGGCTGGAAAGTCAGGGCAATGACTAACAAATATCCCGCCCTCTCCCCGACAGCAGAACGGCTCAGAATATCATCAGGAATTTACCGCACAATGTCGGGAATCGGCGTTCACGAAGTAATTGTCGAACACCCGCGACATGATTTGACGACTGCTTTGTTGACCGTTGAAGAAGTTGCCAACATACTTTTAGTATACCGCCAGCGCTATTTAGAAATTAGAAAATATCCTTACATTGAAACAATTGTGATCTTCAAAAATCACGGCCCAAGTGCCGGAACTTCTATCGAACATCCTCACTCGCAAATAGCAGCTACGCCCGTTGTGCCTAACCAATTTCGCAGGCGGATCGACGAAGCTATTAGATATTTTGACGACACGGGAGAATGTTTGTTTTGCCGGACTTTGGAAGATGAGTTAGCGACGGGTGAAAGAGTAATTTTTGAAAGCAAAGATTTTGTCGCTTGTATCCCTTTTGCTGCACTTTCGCCCTTTCATATTTGGATTTTTCCGCGCCGACATTCGTCTTCGTTTGATGATATTACTGATGCGGAAATTATTGGTCTTGCTGATACTTTGAAAACTGTACTCGCTCAGCTTTATTACGGATTGAACGATCCAGATTATAATTATAGTATTCGATCGGTTCCAACTGCCGAACAAGGAACCAAATACTTTCACTGGTATATCGCAATTATTCCCAGAGTCACGAAGCAGGCTGGGTTTGAGTTGGGTAGCGGGATGTTTATCAATACTGCTTTGCCGGAGGAAAGTGCCGAGTTTTTGCGATCGATCGCAATTCCTGGCGATCGTAATTTCCGACCAACCTGAAGTATAAAAAAATACAATGTGTCAAGGAATGTCCCAGACGAAGACGGCAGACAATTTAATGATTTTCAATCATCGGTTGAAATAGAGAATTTAAATCTGCAACAGCTTAATTTACGCTCAAAATTTATCAACGTACAAATACTGATGGATTTTACCAAACTCAGAATAAACTTTCGACATAATGCCAGCGGTCATCGCTAAAATTAGCTCTCAATATATCTCTAATTTTACCATCGATCGATAATCTCGCCTCGCCAGACTCAGCACTCTCGCCGATTTCGCAACTGTCATCAGATAAATGTTCTTGGAGGTGGGCCAGAGTATTGGCGAAATTAGCCAGAAAATAATGTTCATCCACCCACGCTGTCGGATCTGGGATGTTTGGACTCCCAAAAGCCCGATCGACTAAATCTTGTTTTGCAGTATCATCAGTCTGGTTTTTCATGGAGCCCATTTAGATAGAATTTGCAACTTATCCCAATCTTAAGCTTAATTTTGAACGCTGGTGCGATCGCGATCGGCCCACCGCTGTGACAAAATTGTGGAATTTGTGCGATCGCGATCGAGGTTGTTTTGGCGATCGAGTGTTATCATAGCACATCACCGCCAGCGATCCATAATTTGCACATTCGGCAAAATCGACTTAGGTATCATTCCGTGAACTCCTTTGCGGGGATTATTCACAGCCTGAGTAATCCGAAAATTGACGGCGAGGGAACAGAAAACATAGGCATCTTCTTCTTGAAAACCTGCATACTTTTGTAGCCAATTAACCGTCTGTTTTACCGCCATATCAAAGGCATCATCTAATGTTTGACCAAAACCCATAGTCACAATATGAGTAGGAGTTTCAGCAAACGGAAATATATAAAATAAATCCTTGCGTAAGATGATTTTAATAGTCCCATTCATCGAAGTTTCAATCGCCGTACCATTAACTTCACCATCTCCTTGTGCCGAATGTCCATCACCGATAGACAGCAAACCACCACGCACCGCAATAGGTAAAAATAACCGCGTTCCTGGTTGCAATTCCTGATTATCCATATTACCTCCGTAGCGTTGTGGAGGAATAGAAGAACGGTTGATTTCAAAATCCGCAACGCCGATAATTCCGAAGAATGGATTTAGGGGAATCTTAACGCCACTATCTGCGGGAAATTCCGCAATCTTTTCTTCTAAATCTAGCGGAATAAATCGCAATTTAGGATCAGGAAAATATTTAGGTAAAACTCCCCATCCGGCGCGAATTGCATTGAATCCTACTGATAAACTTGGGTAAACTTCCTCGATATGAATCTCTAAAACGTCTCCGGGTTCTGCCTTATTAACATAAATCGGGCCTGTTAGCAAGTGCGGGCCTGGGCCGACTTTGCGGTTGTCAGGTAAATTCTGACAAATATCTAAAAATTCCGGGGTAAGAAATTCCGGCGGGGCCTTGTCAGCAACATAATATCCTGAATAGGTTTCGATATCGATGCGATCGCCCGAATCGACAGTTAAAGCAGGTTCCAGCTTGGGAGAGAAACCGCCTAAGTGTACGGTTTTGCAGTTAGCCTTGAGAAGGTGGTGAGTCATGTCTATTTGAAATTGAGGATGCTTTAATGGTATTAAGACTGTTATATCGCAAGTCTCAATCATTT
Organism: Microcoleus sp. A6-C6; assembly: GCF_036705955.1. Classification (NCBI taxonomy): domain Bacteria; kingdom Bacillati; phylum Cyanobacteriota; class Cyanophyceae; order Oscillatoriales; family Microcoleaceae; genus Microcoleus; species Microcoleus sp. A6-C6. Next base: position 22,117 of record NZ_JAUBVR010000006.1, read on the forward strand.
TTGAAAAAGATTCTGTTTTGATGAACCGCGGAGGGCACTGACAAAGAAAATGGAGAGAAATGGAGATATAAGAAAATGTAAAAAAATGGTTGACGTTTGACATAAATAAACGTCCAAACCTGTCAGGGAGATTGCCAAATATAGAATTTGTAATCGCTATTCTTGCTTCACATGACTACTTACTAATGACTGCTGACTACTGACTACTGACTACAGAATAATGAGCAATAACTTATGTTAACACCATTGCCCGATCAATTAGAAAATTCCCAAGGTTCTTCTCGTAACCTGTGGTTTTTTTCCGTTTTGATTTTGATTATCCTCTTATTAGGTTTGATTCTGCAATCTTTCCTCAACCAACCCCAACTTTTAACCGATCCGTTTCTGCAACTCCCAACAACTAACTCAGTGCGAGTTGTTTGGTTCACCGAATTTTACGGAACTCGCAATATTGTTGCTTACGGCGAAAATTTGAGTAAAATTGCGACTGCAAATACTACCAAGCTAAGCCGCACTCGCGAAGACAAAGACTCGCACATCTCCGATAAAATGAAACAGGGCATAACTGGCACAAATCCTATTATTCGCCCCATCTGGCGACACGAAGCAGAAGTTACCAATTTAATACCCGGTGTTCGCATTCCCTATCTAGTGACTAGCGAAACTAAAGGCGGCGCATCTGTTAGTAGCAAAATTTTCAGCCTTTCTCCGACACCAGCAGCAGGAATTGGTCTAAAAATTCTGTTCACTTCCGACCATCAATTGATGCCGATGACAGCCGCTAATCTCCAGAAAGTTGCAGAAACAATTGACAAAGTTGATGCGGTTTTCATGGCAGGTGATTTAATTAATATACCTGATCGCGCTTCCGAATGGTTCGACGACAACCGAGGCCGCGCGTTTTTCCCCGGTTTGCAAGGCCGCGCCTTCTCCGAACTCGACAAAAACGGCATCAAAACCCTGTACAAAGGCGGCGAACTGATCCAAAACGCGCCTATATTTCCCGCGATTGGAGACCATGAAATTATGGGTAGGTTTTCAACTAGCAGCACCCTCAACGACCAGTTTAATGACTCTTTCCCCCGCGCTGCTGTGGAAAAAATATATCCATACCTAACTCAAAAATATGGGGTGAAAGACAAAGATGTTTTGTTGAAAAACAATAGTTTTAATAGCGATACTTACAACGAAATTTTTAGTTTACCCAGTGACGAAAATTATTATGCCGTGACTTTTGGGGACATACGATTAGTGACTTTGTATGCTGCGAATATCTGGCGGACTCCGAATTTAGATCCGGGGGCTAGAGGCAGGTATCGGGAACGAGACGAAGATTTTGATCGTCCCGAAAAATGGGGATACGGACAGCATATTTTTGAGCCAATTATGAAAGGTAGTGCTCAATATTCTTGGCTCGAACAAGAGTTATATAGTGCGGAATTTCAGCGGGCTAAATATAAAATTGTGATGTTTCACCATCCGCCGCATTCTCTGGGTGACAATATTGTACCTGCTTATACTGACCCTGTACAAATAGTTGATCGCACTTCGGATGGTGAGATTAAGATGGTGCGTTACGAGTATCCGAAACAGCAAGATTATCTGATTCGGGATGTGGCGCCACTGCTAGAAACGGCGGGGGTGCAGTTAGTTTTGTACGGACATTCGCACTTGTGGAATCGGTTTGTAAGTTCCAGCGGAATGCACTTTTTGGAGACTTCTAATGTGGGCAACAGTTACGGTGCGTTTGCGGGGAGAAAGCGCCGATTTGTGCCGCCGGGATATCGGGAGGATTACAGCGCTATTGGAGACCCGAACGGATTGGAACCTGTGGTGCCAACTGTGGCGCCTTTGTTGGGCCAAGATGGGCTGCCATTGCCGTACATTGAGAGCAATGATATTACGGCTTTTAGTGTTTTTGATACAGGGAACGGTACGGTTAGCAGCTATTATTTTGATACGCGGAAACCGGAATCGGAAGTGGTGAAGTTTGATGAGTTTAAGTTCAAAAAATTGTGAGTCTGGACGAAGAGTATTTCCCATTTTTAGCCCAGGCTTTGACAGAACGGACATTGCATCTCTAAAACTTAAATCATTGTCCTAATTCTATCTATCACAAGTCAGAAAACCAGTGCCCGAATCTTGATGAAGATCGTTTTATTTTTGGGTGTTGCTTAATCAGGGTATGAAAAAGAATCAGGCAAAAATCAAGAAGCTTTGTGGACAATGGTTTTTATGATTTGCATATTTAGCCGTTCATACCGTAAATCAGCCCGAAGACGGCGAACAGAATTCGCGTCTACATAAACGATGTCCGAACTCAGAGGGACTGAGGAAAATAACGTAATTTTAACCACTCATTCTTCAACCGGCGGAGGCGGGTTTTGTCTGTATCGACGCGAATTCTATTCGCCCGGTATCGACGCGAATTTTATTCGCCCGGTCTTCTGTATTTCATGCGATCGCAATTTACGATATCATATCACTACGAGCAACGCAGCAATCCCAAGTCTGACCGATCGCCCGTGGCTACCTGCCTTTTGAACATTGATGATTTTTGAGCGCCTTGAAATACTACAGCCAACATCCTAACGCTTTCTCGATCGACTATCTCAACGATTTACGAGGAGCAATACTAGCCTCACCTTACTTTGCAATCAACAACCTCAACCGCGATTTCATCGGCACAAAAGGCTTCTCCGTAGTATTTGGGCGCGCCCAAATCGCCGAAGTAGAGCGTCGCTTCCCCTTCTTCAAACCCTATCTAGACCAAGCATTACAGCCTGAATGCAACGCTTTTTACCTCAACCCCCTGTTGCTGGGCGAAGGTTCCCGCGTAGATGCCCATATCGATCGATCCTTGCGATCGTACTGCAAAACCGTCGAACCTCCCGCAGCCGTCAGCGTATTGTACGTACAAGTGCCCCCAAATTTGCAAGGAGGAGAGTTAATACTGCGACGCAACAAACAGCAAGTCGGACAGATTAAGCCGCAAGCCAACTCACTAATCTATTTTCAAGGAGATTTGACACACTCTGTCAACGCTGTTAAAAGTACCGGGACTCGCTTGAGTTTGGTTTGCGAACAGTACAGTTTGAGCGCCACAGAATTACAAGATATTCCCGGATTTACGGTGGAATCTAGGGCCGCGAAAGCAAAGAGTAAGTGATGTTTATTCGATCCTTGATATCATATCCGTTCAATGAATCACAATGCTTGTAGGTGCGGGTTCACCAAAAATCTCTGACTCAAACTAACAATATCTATAAACCCGCCCCCACCACGCCACAAAAATCGATCGCGCGCAATTCAACGGACATGAGATGAGCTAGTATGGTGCGTCAGCTTTAAATCATCAATTATCGATCGCATAACCCGCCGCCGTGGCACCCTACAAATTTCATCCCATACATCCGCTACATCCGCTACATAATCCGTTGCCGAACTTTCTGCTGTGCGATCGCCACGAGTGTTTCAGTTTCGCAGTTTGCTATAATTACTTACACGGGTTTTGATGCTAAGGAACCAAGTCTATGACTATTGCGATTTCCCTCAGTCCAGAAATAGAGGCACTGCTTCGCGAAAAAGCCGATCGACAGGGACAAGATATTAGCATTGTGGCTGCCCAATTGCTAACTCTAATTTTGGAATCGGAAACACCAGACTCCCAAGAAGATATTCAGGCTATCCAGCAGGGTTTGGATGATTTTGATTGCGGACGATTTAGTTCTTTTGACGAATTTGCTGAATCACAGCGGCGCAAGTACAATTTACCAGCCAATTGATGACATATCGCATAGAAATTTCCAGCGTTGCACAAGCAGAAGTTGACAGTATATTTCTGCGGATTTCTCAGGTGATGTCACTAGAGAAAGCTAGGGAGTGGTATGATGGATTGTTGAATGAGATCGCATCTCTATCGTCAATGCCAAAACGCTGTCCTTTGGCAAGGGAAAATCGATACTTCAGTAAGGAAATTCGGCAGCTAATCTACGGTAAAGGACGCAATTCATACCGTATTCTTTTCGCAATTGTAAAAAGTGAAGAGGTGTCCACAGTTCGCATCCTGCGTATTCGACACGCTGCACAACAAACTCTTGGTGAGAACCTGGAGTCTGATAAAGGATAATCAGCTAGTATCGTGCGTCAGCTTTCAACTCTCAATTATCAAATAACGCCCTGCTGACAAACCTTACAACTCAAATCCTGCGGTTACGTGCGCTCCGGGCGATCGACCCTCCGACCAAAAAACTCAAATTCCGTAGCCTACGATACATTTATTTTCTTAATCATTGTTTACACTTTCCAAGTGTAGAGAGTGTACTCTCCATAATTCTCCAAAATCTAAACAAGTGCGTTGTTTGCTGGACTGCGATTTATCGATCGCCCAACAGTGAAAAACCATAAGTAGTTTTGACCAGAATTCATCGGAATTGACTCGCACAAAATTTTTGAGCTTACCAGGGCGAAGATTAGCTACTAAATCTGTGCAGCGCCGACATCTATCATGTTGACTCAAGTTAGTACAGGCTCCTGTCATCTATTTTATTGCTAATAACTGAAATTCAACCGCATCTATCTAACACTGGATTCTCATCAACACGGACGGCCAAGAAATTCCGCCTCGCTCCTCCAATCTTTGAGAGCCTGCCAAAAAAGGCATTCTCCAAAAAGTGAGTTCAGACTAAAAATGTTGGGTAAATCTCAGATGTTGCACCATTCTCAAGAACAGGCAAGATGCCTGTTACACAAGATATCAAATTTCTTATGGGGTGGGCATCCCGCCCTTAAAAGGCTTATTTGTAATGGTGCAAGATGTAAGGTAAACCCAACATATTCATCAATGGTTAGACTTCTGCTAACCTATATTTTTTCACAATTACTCGTCCCATAATCCCCATAAAAACAACCATGAGTGGAAACGAATCCCGCGTACAAGCAATTTCTCAAATCGTCAACCGCCAACTGACTCCTGCCAAGCCTCCCAAGCGGTTAGAAGAAATTTGGGCAACAGACGTTTTTAGTCTGAGCAAGATGCAAGAAAGCCTGCCCAAGAGCATTTTCAAATCAGTAAAAAACACCATTCAAACCGGGCAAACACTCGATCCTTCCGTAGCTGATGTAATTGCAGTAGCAATGAAAGATTGGGCCATTTCCAAAGGAGCCCTGTACTACGCCCACGTATTCTACCCGCTAACCAACAGCACCGCCGAAAAACACGACGGTTTCATCTCAGTCCAAAGCGACGGCTCCGTCATCTCAGAATTTGCAGGTAAACTTCTAGTACAAGGCGAACCCGACGGTTCCTCCTTCCCCAACGGTGGCATTCGCTCCACCGCCGCCGCTCGCGGATACACAGCCTGGGATGTCACCAGCCCCGCCTATGTCATGGAAACAGACAACGGCATGACATTGTGCATTCCCACTGTTTTCATCTCCTGGACAGGTGAAGCCCTAGACAAGAAAACCCCGCTTTTGCGCTCCATTGGCGCCATGAACAAAGCAGCAACCAGAGTATTAAAACTGTTAGGAAATACCGAAATTGCTCCCGTAAATTCCAGTTGCGGTTGCGAACAAGAATACTTCCTGGTAGATTCTAATTTCGCCCACAGCCGCCCCGACTTACTGCTAGCAGGTCGCACCCTCTTTGGCAAACCTCCCGCCAAAGGTCAGCAATTTGACGACCACTATTTTGGAGCAATTCCAGAGCGCGTTCAAGTCTTCATGCAGGAAGTAGAAGAAAGAATGTACCGCCTGGGAATTCCTGCCAAAACCCGCCACAACGAAGTAGCACCCGGTCAATTTGAAATTGCACCATTTTTTGAAGCAGCAAACGTCGCCAGTGACCACCAACAATTAACCATGACAATTCTCCGCAACACAGCGAAGAAACATGGTTTTATGTGCTTGCTGCACGAGAAGCCCTTCGCGGGAATCAACGGTTCCGGCAAACACGTTAACTGGTCAGTCGGTAACGCCACCCAAGGCAACTTATTAGACCCCGGCGATACACCGCACTCCAACATACAGTTCCTAGTTTTCTGCGGCGCTGTGATTCGCGGCGTTCACAAATACGGGTCATTGTTGCGTGCGGTAGTTGCAACTGCCAGCAACGACCACCGATTAGGTGCCAATGAAGCTCCACCAGCGATTATCTCCGTCTATTTGGGCTCGCAATTAGAAGATATCTTCGAGCAAATTAGCAAGGGAGGAGCTAAGGGTTCTCAAGGTCGGGGCATCATGAATCTAGGCGTAGAAACACTGCCTACTTTCATCAAAGATGCCGGCGACAGAAACCGGACTTCGCCCTTTGCCTTTACTGGAAACCGCTTTGAATTCCGTGCAGTAGGTTCAGGTCAGTCTGTTTCCGGCCCGTTGGTGGCGATGAATACAATTCTTGCAGATTCTTTGGACTGGGTTGCTAACAAATTAGAAAGCGATTTGGCTAAAGGAACTGACCTGAATGCTGCCATCCAAACAGTTCTGAAAGAAGTGATGGACGACCACGGCGCTGTGGTATTTGGCGGCAACGGCTATTCTGAAGAATGGCACAAAATGGCCGAGGAACGGGGTTTAGCCAACTTGCGGACTACCGCCGATGCTTTGCCCGTCTTGAAGGAAGGATACATTGAAGACTTGTTTGAAAAGACAGGTGTTCTGACTCCCGTTGAATTGGAAAGCCGTTATGATGTCTATGCAGAGCAGTATTTGCTGGCAATTGAAGTCGAAGCAAAACTGGTCGGAAGCATTGCCAAAACCATCATTTATCCGACTGCGGTGAGATATTTGTCTGATCTTTCCAGCACGATTGCTGGCTTGAAAGAGATTGGGATTGAACTGGAAAAGGAAACTGCGGAAAAAGTCGCGGTGCTGGTTAAGTCGATGATGAATACTGCGAGCAAGTTGAGTGATGCTTTGAGCAAGCATGATTTTGCTACGACAGAAGATCATATGCAGTATGCTTCGCAAACAATTCGTCCTTTGATGGATGAGGTTCGCCAGTATGCGGATGCTTTGGAAGGTGAAGTTGCTGATGATTTGTGGCCGCTGCCTACTTATCAAGAAATGCTGTTTGTTAAGTAATAGCAAACCTGGTTAGTTTCGGTAGGGACATGGCAGTGCTGTGTCCTTATTTTTTGGGTTAATTGCAGGTTAGATTTGTTGCATAATTTCCAGAAACCCGGTTTCTTCCTAAATATTTCGCCACCCAACCGAGATTTTTCCAGAAACCGGGTTTCTGAGACTTTGCATAATTGCCAGAAATCCGGTTTCTTCCTAAATATTTCGCCAATCAGATATACCGAACCTGATTTTCCATCTCATCCGCCGTTACTTGATTCAAAATTACTAATAATCGTTGCGCTATTTCTTGGGGTGGACGACGAAAAGCCAAAATTACGCCGTAGTGCGTTCGTGAGGTATCAAAATAAGCTTGTATAAGTTTTTCAAAGTCGCTTCGGTTGTGCGTAACCAGCGTCCTTCTTTGGTTAACAGCGTAAGCGAGTTGTTCTTCATCACTTGCCTGAAGCTGTCCTGCGTCTCTTACGGTTAGAGCATCAAATCCTCTCGCTTTCAAAAAATCTGCGACTAATACATTGACATCCTCATCCAGGTACAAACAAATGAATAAATTACTCATAAATCTCGCACCAACGGGTCAATTAAATCATCAGGAATTCGGTTGCGTTCAATATAAGTATTAATCTCATCTTGATGGTCACTGTAATAGCTCAACGCATCGAAGACCTGTGCCAGCGTTAGGTGAGGAAGACCGTTAGGAATTTCTTCTGGTGAAATACCCATACGCCAAGTTTCAACGATCGCCCTAACAGATGTCCGCGTGCCCTTGACAATCGGCTCACCGCTGAGAATTTGCTCATCTCTGACAATGTAAAGATGTTCCGTTGTTTGAACCATAGCTGCAAATACCAGATCGAGTATTTCCCATAATTATAGTGCTTTTACTTGTTACCAGTTAAAGCGAGGCAGAGCCTCTAGATATCGGTTCCCAGGCCGTCGCCTGGGAACCAGAGGACTAAAGTCCTCACTACAAACCTAATTTCTAACTGGATGCTTTCTCGATAGCTGGAGGCTCTACCGTATCGCCAAAGGCAATCCGCAGAAAAGGCGGAGCCAAAAAAGTCGTCAGAATTACCATGATAATAATCGAAACCTCCAGCGGCTTATCCAAAGCCCCGCTAGCCGAACCGATACCGGCAAAAACTAACCCGACTTCGCCCCGAGGAATCATCCCAACTCCGATCGCCAATCGATTGATTCCAGGCTGACCAAACACCGCCCAACCAGTAATCAACTTGCCCAAAATCGCCACTACAATCAAAAACACGGCAATCAAAAGTCCCGCCCGATTATCCGGCACTGTTGGGTTCAAAACTCCCAAATCGGCGCGCGCTCCCACCGTCACAAAAAAGATGGGTACAAACAAATCTGCGACGGGTTTAATCAACTCATCCAACTCGTTGCGGGCATCGCTTTCATCTAACACTAAACCAGCCGCAAAGGCACCCAAAATCGCTTCGAGATGAATTGCGTTGCCGATAAAAGCCATGAAAAAGGCAAAGATAAATGCCGGCATGACGATATTACCGCGAGTTTTGAGTTTCTCAACTACAGCGGCAAAGGTTTTATTAAAGATGCCGCCCAGCAGAATTGAACCTAGCAAAAATGCAGTTGCACCAATGATTAAATAGATGACATTAAGAACATCAATTTCACCTGTTTTCGCTAAACTAGCAACTACCGCCAAGACAATAATTCCCAGCACGTCGTCAATTACTGCCGCCCCGACAATGATTTGACCTTCTTTAGATTTCAGCCGTCCTAATTCAGACAAAACTTTTGAAGTAATTCCGATGCTGGTTGCCGTCAAAGCAGCCCCTGCAAAAATTGCCGGAATCGCCGCCGTATGAAAAATTATCATCAAGCCCGCAGTACCCGCAGCAAAGGGAACTGCTACGCCGACAACAGCGACAAAGGTAGCTTGAATTCCCACTTCTTTGAGTTGTCTGAGATCCGACTCCAAACCAATTTCAAACAATAGAATAATCACCCCCAATTCAGCCAGCACAGAAATGATTTCGCTCTGCGATTCAAACACGCTGCTGACGGCGGCCGGGGACATAGGATTTATTGACTGCAAAACAGTCATAATTCCTGAGTTGGAAGCTGACAGTCCGCCTTCGGGAAAAACGATCAGGTGTAAAGCGGATACGCCAACAATCACCCCTGCTACAAGTTCACCCAAAACTGGTGGAAGATTAAACTTCAGAGCCGCTTCCGCGCCTAATTTGCTGGCAAGATAAATCACTACCAAACTGAGCAGAACTCCGCTCAGAATGATCGGCGAATTTTCGGGATCGAGTGTTGCTAGCAAAGGTATGGGAGCAATTAAGGATGCCATCCCAGAACTTAAAGCTGTAATTGTTGGGTTAAAAAACATGGTACAATGATGATAAGAAAGACATTCTAATCAGATAATTCTGGATGCAGACAAACTAAAGGACTCCGGTTTTTTAAAGGCTGGTTGTGCGGATTTAGATGGTCAAGCAAAACTAGAAGAACCCAAATCTGGGGGTACATCTTGCCACCGCCCTTGTCCGACGGCTTGAATTGCTTCTTTTAGCAATATATCACCGGTATAAATTGCTCTACCAACGATCGCACTTTTGACACCAATTGGTTCCAAAGCCAACAAACTTAACAAATCTGCGATCGAACTAACGCCGCCGGAAGCAATCACCGGAATCGAAATAGCGTTAGCAATTTCGCGCAAAGATTCCAAGTTCGGCCCTTCCATAGTACCATCACGGTGAATGTCGGTGTAAATAATTTCAGCAGCACCTAATTCTGCCATTTTCTGCGCCAATTCTGTTGCTAAAACTTCTGAAGTTTCTAACCAGCCTCTGGTAGCAACTTTACCATTTCTGGCGTCGATTCCGACGAGAATTTGACCGGGAAATTCGGCGCACAATTCGCCGACTAATTGCGGTTGTTCGACGGCGACAGTGCCGAGAATGGCGCGCTGAACGCCTAATTTGAGAATTGCTGCGACAGAAGGGCGATCGCGCATTCCGCCTCCTAATTGACAGGGAACATCTACTGCGCGGACGATCGCCTCAATGGCTGCTAAGTTTACAGGATGACCGGCTTTTGCCCCATCGAGGTCTACCAAATGCAGCATTGTCGCGCCTTGATTTACCCACTGTCTGGCGACTTCGACGGGATTGTCGTTAAAAGTTTGAGACTTGGCGTAGTCTCCTTGATACAGTCTGACGCATTTTCCGTCCAATAGGTCGATCGCTGGAATTACATTCATGATTTTGTAATTGGTAATTTGCACTTAATAACGAACTTTTTATCTACAAATTTTGGCTTTTCCCCTTCCCCCTTCTCATTTTTCCTTACCTGTGCAACGGCTATTTAAATGAAACATAATCGATGATGATAGAGTTGACCACAAAGGAGTATTAACCTCAGCTTTTCGCAAAGCTTCTGCCGTCCAGTCGTTGCAAGTTCTAAAAATCCAGTAACTGTCTTTTGCTTCATAAAAACTGTCGTTTTTGTCGTAGCCGTAGCTAATTTTTATTTTATTACCTCCGGCGTCTAATTGGAATGTATTTTTAATAAAATTTACCATCCTCAGATAATTTTCTCCACTAATTTTAACACATTTGGTTTCTGGATTTGGAAAAAAAATCTGATAACCTTCGACTTGTAGGGTAGATGGATTAGGGAAAATAAGCGCCTTTAAACCAGTAATTGGGTTGATACTTCCTGATGTGGGAGTTTCCAGCATAAAAGCTCGATCTCCCCAGCCAAAAGATAAATATTTATAATCGGAAGCGGCCTCGCGCCCTATTTTTGTTAGCGGTAAATATTGATTCCAGTCAAAATATTTATTCTTAACTGGAACAATGATTTCGGTGTGGATGCCTCCGTTATAAATTTGTATGGAAACCGTGCAATCTGCTTGTGAGTAATATCCCCATTTTGTGGGAGTGAGAAAGCCAATAATTAGGAAAGCGGTAAAAGATAAGATGAAAATTCCTAAGCACTGTATGTTTTTTTTCATTTTAACGGTGGGTGTGGAATTCGGCTTTTTATAAAGACTTTAATCCTTAATAATTCCCAAGATAAGGACTTTAGTCCTTACTACAAATATCGTACCAAATTTTAAACCGAAGGTCGCTTCATTTTCGTGGGAAAGAATGCTCGAAATGCTGAATTTCGTTCTTCGGGGGTTTCATTCGCCCAACTCGACAAGCTTTCGTAGAAAAAGAATGAAACACCTCCAAAGTTTCTTTTTCGGACTTCTTGCACTTGATCTTGAATTTGTTTAAGGGGAACTGGACTATTTTTTAAGCCTGTTAAAATGCCGATCGCAGTTGGAATGTGCCCTTTAGCTAATTTAACTTCTTCGCGATCCAATTCGGCATTAAAACGCTTGATATCGCTGCGATAAACCTGGACTATAAGTTCTTCGATGTAACCGCGTCTTTCCCAGCTAAACCAGTCCTGCAAGTGGGCTGGTAAAGCAAAATGTAGGGGATTGGGAGACAAGGCGACAATACATTTTTGTTTGCGGGCTTTGATGGCTCTAAAAAGTCGCGCCATAAAGTCGTTGATTCTATCGGCGCGCCAGCGTACCCAGAAGGTTTCGCGGAAGTCGTTGGAGGGACGGGCTTTGATATCTTTCTGATACATTAATACTGTCAACGGTTCGTATCCAAATTCTGATGGTAAGCCGAAATGGTCGTCAAATTGAATGCCATCTAGATCGTAATTAGCCACAAGTTCGACAACTAACTCTTGGATAAATTTCTGTACTTCAGGATGAAAAGGACTCAGCCAAACGCGCTCGTTTGTGCCTTCTTTCCAAATCGTTGAACCGTCACGCCGTTTCGCCAACCAATCAGGGTGCAGTCTGGCTAATTCTGAGTCGGCGGGGGCCATGAAACCAAACTCAAACCAAGGGATTACTGCTATACCTTTTTTATGTGCTGCTGTAATGATTTCTTTGAGGACATCTCGCCCTTTTAATGTGGGTGTGGGGTCGTTTAAATATCCGAATACTCGTTTTGCTACAGCACTCGGATGAATGGTATAACCCCCTTGCCAAACCGTAGGATAAATGGTATTAAAGTTCAGTTTGTCTAGCCTATTTACAGCGTCTGTGATGTTTTTGGGCGAAAAGATCACATCGCTATCAATATTAGTCAGCCAAATGCCGCGCAATTCGGTTTTTGGGGTTTTGGGCGGAGTTTGAGCCGAGAGGCTGGGAGAGAAAATCGCGGAGGAGGTAAGGGCGATCGCAAAAACAACTATTAAAGCCAGTATCCGCTGCCATTTGTGCAGTTTAATCATCAATTTTCCGCAAACACCACAGTTTAACATCATACTGTAGCGTGCACATTGCAAACCTTACGATTATTCTTCAGTCCGCGTCGGCGGACGAAAGTTTGTCTAGTCGCGCTTTCAACCGCCGAGGGGCTTAAAAACCTTAGCAATACAGGTTTTGGTATACCTCATTTGTGTGAGAAACGCTACATGACAAGTTAGGATAAATCAAATAGTTATAACATTAAAATTGTTTTTGAGTCACCATCCATATGAATCCTGATTCTCTCCGTACCTTGGGCGTACCGCCGAATGCTTGGAAAGTTGATGCCAAAATTGCCGACATTACCCGATCGCCGATCGCGCCTCAACCTGTTACCCTAGAAACAGAAACTAAAACCCTGCGTTTGGATTTAGCAAAAGCAGCCATGTTGGTGATAGATATGCAAAATGATTTTTGTCACCCCGACGGTTGGCTAGCACATATTGGTGTAGATGTAACGCCCGCAAGAACTCCAATCAATCCTTTAAAGAATTTGCTGCCAAAATTGCGATCGCACGCCATACCAATTATTTGGATCAACTGGGGAAACCGCCCCGATTTGCTGAATATTAGTGCAGCTTCCCGCCACGTTTACAATCCCACGGGCGAGGGCGTAGGTTTAGGAGATCCGCTACCCAAAAACGGCGCATCTGTATTGATGGCGGGGAGTTGGGCGGCGCGGGTTGTCGATGAATTGGAACAGAAACCAGAGGATATTTGCATTGACAAATATCGGATGAGCGCCTTTTGGGATACTCCTTTAGATAGTATTTTGCGGAACCTCGGCAAAACTACACTTTTCTTCGGAGGAGTAAACGCCGATCAGTGCGTCATGGCTACACTACAAGATGCTAATTTCCTCGGTTACGACTGTATTTTAGTCAAAGATTGTACAGCTACAACATCTCCAGAGTATTGCTGGCAGGCTACTCTTTATAACGTTAAACAATGTTTTGGTTTTTTATCGGATTCTCAGGCTATGTTAGAAGCGATTAAATAGCAATCACGAATTAGCATAGGGGCAATCCCCTGCGGTTCGCCCTCTCGATTAAGACACTGAGTGGGCGGGCACAGGGGGCACCTACGATAATTAACAATTAAAAACAAAAAACAATGACAAATCAGTGCATGATTCCTGTTATGAAGTCTCCGAAAGACTACCAAGCATTTCGCATCAGTCCTGGCGATACTAATAGATTGGCGATTGTCTTCGATCCGGCAACCGCGAATGTTTCATTAACTGTTTGCGTCGAAATTTTCGATGCGGGCGGTAAAACTCCTCCCAACCGCCATCAATTGGCAGTAGAAATGTTTTTTGTACTCAAAGGCAGAGGTCAAGCAACCTGTGACGGCAAAACAGTTAGTATTCAACCGGGTGATAGTTTGTTAGTGCCTCCAACCGGCACTCATCTAATTGAAAATACGGGCAGCGAACGTTTGTACACTTTGTGCATTATGGTGCCGAATGAGGATTTTGTGGAACTAATTCGCAGCGGTACACCAGTCGAACTTGATGAGGAAGATTTGAGAGTTTTAGGGCGATCGGATGTACTTGTATCCTGCTAAGTTGGTAGTCAAGACTTTAGTCTTTTTTTAGAATGATTAAAGTCTTGATGGCGAACCAATCGATGATACAATTATGATATTTACAGTTAAGTTGTGGCGGAAATTATCCCTCTCAATTTTATTACCCATTTTCGATTAAATCTAAAACCCATCTAAACTATGAGCGTTATTTTTCACATTACCCGCAGCCAACAGTGGGAAGAAGCAAAACAAGTGCAATCCTATCGCGGAGATACGCTAGATACTGAAGGATTTATCCACTGTTCAACTTTGCCGCAAGTTCTGAAATCTGCCAATAAATTCTTTGTGGGACAAACAGGATTGCTGCTGCTGTGGATTGACTCAGCAAAAGTAGAATCTGAACTTAAGTATGAATTTGCAGCAGGTGAAGATTACCCGCACATTTACGGGCCGCTGAATATTGATGCTGTGTTGCAAGTTTTTGAGTTTGAAGCGGGTGCAGATGGTAAGTTTCAATTGCCTGCAGAATTAACAGTCAGTCCTAAATAAACTTATTGCATTATTTTGGGATTGATAATTCAACCGCAGATGTCAAGCAGATAAGCACAGATAAACGCAGATAAATGTAGGCGCATTTACAGGTGGTCGCTGGGGCTGGTTTCTAGATATTTGGGATGTGAATTACAGATGGTTTGTGAACCTGCCCCTAGCAATATTGTTGTTGCGATATTTCCCAAATATCAATCAATTTCAATCAACTCGGCTGCCAGTTTCAGCGCATCTTCGCGAGTGGCAATTCTCCCTTCTACCCGCGCTAATTGAATCTCCATTAATAATTGACCGATGCGCGGACTTCTGGGAATATTCAACGATTCCATTAACTCATTGCCGCTAACTAATTGGGTGGGATGAGCGATAATGTCATCAGCATCGAGGTAGCGATTAATTAAGGGTGAAATTTCATCAACCGCAACTCCCGCCGCTAGGGCTAAAACTGCTAAAACTGGAAATACTATTCCTACATCGCGAAACAAAAAATACTGTTCTCGTAAAGACATTTCCGCAATTGGTTCTGCTTGCAATTTGGGTAAATATTTCAAAAGCCCGATCGCACTTTTGATCTCTGCATTGCTATACTTCAACCGCAGCAACTCTGTTTCAGCGATTATCGGGTCGGAATTTGCTAAAATAGCCAACTTCCCAACTGCCAACAACGGCGTTTTAATTGTATCTCGAATCGATCGCCCAAATTCTCTACCCAACTCTGGATAAATTGCCGCCAAATCAGCAGCACAGGAGTCAATTTTTGTCAAGATATCAAAACGGTCGATCGCACTTTCAAACCAAATCGAAAACAAACCATCTTCGCAACCCTTACAAATCCAAGGAACACCGTGATTATTGCTCAACAAATAACCCAATTCCGTCCGCACCCGTTCCACCGCCACCCGACTCAACAACGGCGCTAATTCTCGAATCGCCGATTGTGTTTCCGGCTCGATCGCAAAACCCAACTGCGCCGCTTGACGGTAAGCTCTTAATAGCCTCAGCGGATCATCTTCCAAATTCGATCGCGAAATCATCCGCAGCAAACCCAACCGCAAATCAGTTTGACCGTCCACAGGATCGATGATTTCTCCAGTAAAAGGATTGCAGGCGATCGCATTTATCCGAAAATCCCGGCGCCACAAATCCCCCTCCAGACTCCCCCCGAAAGCCTCCGCAAAATCCGCCGTACCGCCCGCAAACACCACCCGCGCAATCTGTCGTTCCGCATCCAACAACACAAATCCGGCTTTTGTGCGATCGGCAATTTTTCGAGCAGTCTTCACCGCCCGTGTTAGCATAACGAAATCCAAATCAAAATAGTGCGATCGGCGCCCCAGCAGCGCATCCCGCACCGCGCCGCCCACCAAATAAGCAGGCGGTGTCAACAGTTCCAAATCGAACGGCCAAGTCTCAGGAGATAACGCAGTTGGCAAATTAATCGGCATCGCAACAAAAATCTACTTTCCTTACAAACCATTAAACTCTTGCTAAGCTAGATTAACAGAAAGCTCAGAATTAACCAATCTTTTTGAAATGCACAGAGGATATCAAGAATGTGTATTTGTATTAACTGCCACTATGTAGACCGCTGCTTCACCTACCACGCCGTAGAAGGACAGCACGAACAAATCCACCTCACCGAAACACCCGATTTCGACCCCGTAGAACCCACTATCAACGTCAACATCCGCCCCCGTCAAGACGAAATTGAAATGGAATGGGATGTAGTTGGCTGTGAAAGTTTCAAGCAAGAGACCGGTAAATGGGCAAAAATGCGGCCCGGCGAACTCGTACCGACTTAACGAAGAAGGAAGAAGGAAGAAGGAAGAAGGAAGAAGGAAGGGGGAAGAAGGAAGAGGGAAGAAGGAAGAAGGAAGAAAATAAAACCTGCTGCTTTCTTGTTTCTTCTTTTTCCTCACTTACAAATTACCAATTACAAATTACAAATTCTAAAATCCTCAATTCCCCCAATCTAAAATCTAAAATCTAAAATCTACAATCAAAATGTCCTATTGCTTAAACCCAACTTGTCAGAATCCGCAAAATTCAGGGGATGCAGAATTGTGCAAAAATTGCGGATCGAAATTGTTGCTAACTAACGAACAATCGCCATCAGCATCTCGCTACCGTACCATAAAGGCGATCGGACAAGGAGGTTTTGGCAGAACTTTCCTAGCAGTTGATGAAACCAAACCCCTGATTTTTTCCCAGTGCGTAATCAAGCAATTTTTACCACAAAACACCGCAGCCGAAAAAGCCGCCCAACTATTTCACCAAGAAGCCGCCCAGCTAGAAACCTTGGGGAAACATCCCCAGATTCCAGAATTAATCGCGCATTTTGAACAAGACGGGAGACAATACTTAGTACAAGAATTTATAGACGGCAAAAACCTAGCCCAAGAATTAGAACAAAAAGGAGCATTCACCGAAACTCAAATTCGGCAAATCCTCAACGATTTATTACCAGTGCTCCACTTCGTCCACAAATCCAAAGTTATTCACCGCGATATCAAACCCGACAATATCATTCGCCGCCGACTATCTCCAGCCCCTTTACCCGCCTTAGAAAATTCCTATCAACGCTCTCCTTTCCAGAAAGATATCGTTTTAGTAGACTTTGGTGCAGCCAAAAAAGTAACAGCAACCGGATTGCCACAAACTGGTACAATTATCGGCAGTGCTGCTTATACAGCCCCAGAACAATTGATGGGAAAAGCAGTTTTTGCCAGCGATATCTACAGTTTGGGTGTTACTTGCATTCACTTGCTGACTCACATTCCTCCCTTCGACTTATTCGACAGCGCCGAGGATTCTTGGGCTTGGCGCAATTATTTGAAGAGTGCTGTTAGCGACGATTTCGGCCGCATTCTCGATACGATGCTCCAAAGTGGCACCAATCGACGCTACAATTCAGCATCCGCAGTCATCCGGCAGTTGAACCCCAAGCCGGTGTATTTAGAGGGGCAGCCTGTGCTGAATGCACCGGAAACGCCCGCAGAACGGATAGTTACACCTGCGCCCGGTGTGTCGCTTTTCACTCGCCAACAGCAAGCCGAAATTCAGCAAGCTTTACAAGATGCGATCGCCCCGTACAATGTTAAAATCCAAGTCAGTCAAGCCAAGCAAAAGCTCAATATAGTCATCAACAGAACCGAAGACAATCCCGTTCACTATCCGCACTTGTCGCAAATAATTGCCACCAGACTCACCGATTTGCAGTTAAAAAAAGTCGCAACCATTAAGCTTTTGGGTAGAGTCAACAATTCTCGCGTCCCCGAGTGGAAGGAAGTATTGCAAATCGATCCCAAGATTCAATTGAGAAACAAACTCCTGCGGCTGCAACACAATCAATTAGCCAAGAAAATCGCCCCAGTTGCCACCCAAGAATTTTGGCTACCGAAGTTAAAAAATACGGATTTCTGGATCGATTCGCTAATGTTTGCTTTGGTTTGGTTTATCTTTGGCTCTCAGATAGTCATTTTTAATTCTTGGTTCGCGCTGATAGTTGCTTCAGGTTTTATGGTGGTCAAACATCAAGTTTCCCAAAATAAAGAATTTGCGAATAAAAATTTATTTGCCAGTTTAGTAGTCTTATTTTTGATAACAGGTGGGATGGGGAACTCAAGGATTTTAAACACTGGAATATTTGGTATTCTTTTAGGTTGCTTAGTTGTAGTTCTGCCGCTGTTTTTTGTTAAGGAAAATTATCAGTAATCGTGAATAGCAATCCCCCAGACGGAACATCAGTTAAAAAATACGGTTTAGCCCTGCACACGGCAACTCCCGAATTAGGTTTAGCAATCAGCAATTTTGACGGCGATTCTCGCTACCAAACTTGGAATTTGGGCCGCAGTTTAGCCACAGATTTGCATCAGCATTTAGTAGAGTTTATCGCGCCGCAAACTTGGGCAAATTTGGCTTTTATTGCAGTGGCGAAGGGGCCCGGAGGTTTCACGGGCACTCGCATGGGTATGGTGACAGCGCGGACTTTGGCTCAACAATTGAATATTCCGGTTTTTGCGGTTTCAACTTTGGCGGCTGTTGCTTGGTTGGAACCCCCCCAACCCCCCCTTGATAAGGGGGGGCTTTTGGATATCGCGCTGCAAATGCCTGCACAGCGGGGGCAATTATTTGGGGCGGTTTATTCAGTTAACAGTAATTCTGGTTTAACTGAGTTGTTTCCAGATACGGTAATGACGGCGGAATCTTGGCAGGAAAAGTTGGCAAGTTGGGAAAATTCCTATCAGTTGATTGAAGTTGGCAGCGAGTTGGGTGCGTCGGTTTCTGGTGTGTTGGATTTGGCTTATTTGGAGTGGAAACAAGGAAGTCGCCCTAATTGGTCGGATGCTTTGCCTTATTACGGGCAACATCCTGTGCAGGGAAAATGAATATTGGGAATTGGGAATTTCGCAATTAGTCTATAGCGGTTCTCAAAAAAGTGAGGAGAGCCTCATGCCCTATGCCCTATGCGCTATGCCGTTCGCGTACCTCATCTTTCTGAGAAAGGCTATATATTGCAACTCAACATACATTTAGGATGGTGAAAAATCAATTATGACTTTTATGAACTAAAACTTATGACATTTATGAATTGACTTTAAGCTCAGTCTGTTTTAGGATTTTAATTAATTGGTGTTAGTAAGTCGCATAAAGACTACCCCGTCTTAATATATGGAAAATCGACTGACTCAAACTCAACTAACGCAAATAGTAGCTGAAGTACAACGCCTTTCTAACGTCCGGGAAGCTGAACTTAATTCCGCAGAAGTTACACAAATTTTGCAGGAATTGGGCTTGCCGACCGAGTTGCTAGATGAGGCTTTAATCCAGTTGCAGCGTCGGGAAGCACTGGCACAGCAGCAACGCAGGAATCGGTGGATTGCTGGAGGATTGGCTGCGGTGGCTGTGGGGGCGATCGCCATTACCGGATTTTTCATTCAACAAAGCCGACAGGCGATCGATCGCATTTCAGTGCAACAAAACCGCATAACTTCCGTGCAAGATGATGGCGGCAACTTGACAGTTGTTTCCCGCCAAAACAATCCCGAAATCTTTTACCGCGTCACCTTAAAGGATGCACCTTTAGGAAAAAAACTCTCGCTATCCTGCGATTGGATCGATCCCAGCGGTCAAGTTGTCAAACAAAACAGCTATCAAACTCGCGAAATCGACAAATCTATCTGGAATACTCAATGTCGTTACAAAATTGGTACTGCGGCTACTCCCGGAAAGTGGCAAGTTAAAATGTTTGTTGAAAATCGGGCGATCGGCAGTACATCCTTTGAAGTTAAATAATCCTTAAAAACTCGCCTATGGATAAATTTTAACATGAAAATTACTAACAAACCGCGTCAATTTGTAGGATACTGGGGCTGCGATTCTCGCGATAAATTGGAAGCGCGGCTGGCGAAACTTATCAGCAAATCTGGCGGAGAAATCCCAGTGCAAAAAATCGAGAATTCGTCTAATTTGTCCGCCGCAGGAAACGAAAATCACCCAATTTGGAATGTAGCGAGCACCGAGTGCGATCGCCCGCAGCACTTGCCAACCCAAAAAAGTGATAAAACTTGGCAAATCGCTGCCCTCTCAGCCTCTGGACTATCGACGTATCCATCAACCAACGGTTTGCTGTTACCTGATGCCTGGGTAAACGTCCGCGAAAATTTCCTAATTTTAGGACGAGAACCCTTTGGGCGAGTAACACTTTACTGGACGCAAATCGAGCAGAGTATTTGGTTTGCATCGAGTTTACAACTGCTGTTAAATATTTGCAAAAAACCAGATATCAGCATTCCAGGTTTGTACGCTTATAGCTGTTTTTCCTATGTCCCAACTCCCTTAACTCCCGTAGAAAAGGTATTCGCAGTTCCCGCCGGAACCGAATTAACTTGGGAGTGCGATCGAGATAGCGGTGTTATTTTTAAACCCCCATCAAAACCCTTGTTAGAATGGCGAGAAATTTCAGAAGAAATACAAGACGAAGCAGCAGCCCTAACAGAATTACAAGACTTACTTAAAAATGCTGTTGAACGTCAAATTTCCGATATAAATAGCAATGAAACTGTCGGAGTATTTCTCTCAGGCGGTTTAGATTCCTCAATAGTCGCAGCTTTATTAGTCAAAGCCGGAGTCAAAGTCCGCGCTTATACTCTCGACTTCGGCGAAGCCGGAATTCCCGAATATCCTTGGGCTCAACAAGTGGCCGATTCGCTGAAAATTCCCTTAGTAAAAGTAGATGCTACGCCACGCCGGATTAAACAAGTTTTGCATTCTGCGGTGAAAGCTTTAGATTTGCCCTTTGGTGACGGAGTTACAGTCCCATTTTACCTGTTAAATGAGGCGGCGAGTCAAGAATGTGCGATCGTTTTTAACGGTGAAGGTGGCGATCAGTTATTTGCTGGATGGACGAACAAACCCCTGATTGCAGCGGCTGTTTATCAAGCAGCAAATCCCACCGGCGACCAAACTTTTGCCCTGCAATACCTGCGAACTTTTCACCGACTTTGGGGATATGAATCTAAAGTTTATCAGCCACAATTTAAGACTCACATTCAGGATTTGCAACCTCAAGATTGGCTGCTAGAGGCTCTTAATCCTGCGGTGGGCGGGTCTTTGCTGCACCGCCTCCGCCGCGCGAGTTTGATGCTGAAAGGGGCGCAGAACATCCATCCGCGCGCTACTAATTTGGCTTTGGCTTTTGGTCTGAAAGTGCGATCGCCCTTTTGCGATTTTGCCCTCACAGACTGGACGTTTAAACTGTCGGGAGAACTGTGTTTGCGAGGCGCTTGCGAGAAATACATCCTCAAACGGGCGGTAGAAAATTGGCTACCTGCGGACATAGTTTGGCGGGAAAAGCGCGGTATGGGCGTTCCCTTAACCTCCTGGTGTTTTAATGAATTTTGGCATGATATCGGCGATTGGTTGAATCCTGCCGTGTTCCAATCAGAGAAACACTGGCAACCCGATTTAGCCGCTCAAATTATCTCCGGCAAATTCGCAGCCGGAATTCAAGGCCGGCGCATTGGCGAGATGATTTGGCTGTTGGTGATGTGGCAAAATTGGCGATCGCAAATTCTAGGTGAAAAGGTGAAACACAAATCTTGGAATCATCCCTTTTGGTTGCCTCGCCAGGTTTGGAATTACCGCCAACGGTGGGCAGAATAAAATTCAATACAGTTTAATTAAGCCTGATCCCCCCTAGCCCCCCTTGAAAAAGGGGGGGACAAGAAATTACTCAAAGTCCCCCTTCTTAAGGGGGATTTAGGGGGATCTCCGGGGAATAAAGATCATTAACTAAACCGTATTGAAATAAAATAAACATTTTCGATTAAACAAACACCTGATTTACCATAATGCAAACAATTACCCATCGCAAATCAATCATCAAACAACCACCTTTCACTCTTTCGCTAGCCCAAGAGTTATTAGCCACCTACGGTTCGCCGCTGTACGTTTATCAAAGCGATATTTTGCGCCGGACAATTGCCAGAATTACTAACGCAATTGACTATACGCGAACTAAATTTTGTTTTGCCAGCGTCACCAACGGTAGCATCGCCCTGCTGCAAATATTTCGGGATTGCGGATGGGGATTACACGCCAATACACCAGGAGATATTTATTTAGGAATTCAAGCAGGTTTTTCGCCCAAAAACATCGTTTACAGCGGCAGCAATCTGCACCGAGGCGAGATGGAACAAGTTCTAAAATGGGGAGTAAAAACTCTGAATTTCGACAGTCTCGCTCAATTGCAGTTGTGCTGCGAAGTGTACCAATCTCTCAGGGAAAACCAACAGGCTTTAGAACCGCCCAGTCTGGGTTTGAGGCTGAATTTGCCCGAATTAACCGGGGAAAGTCGCATTGGAGTGCGATCGGCCGAATTTCCCGCAGCAATTGCGATCGCGAAAACAGCCGGATTAAAGCTCAGTGGCTTGCATTTTTATCGCGGTACTGGCACTAATTCCACCGCAGCCTTTACTCAAGTAATCGATACGATAATTGCCACCGCGCAGCAATTACCCGATTGGGAGTATCTCGATTTCGGCGGCGGCTTTGGCTATCCTTACCAAGGCGGTATAGCGTTTGATTGGGAACTGTTTGGGGCAGAATTAAGCAGCAGAATTAGTCAATTAGACCGCGAAATTGAGTTAATAATTGAACCAGGAAGAGCCGCCATAGCAGGATGTGCTACTTTGCTCGCTCAAGTTGTTTCCACAAAATGGCAGGAAGCTAAACAAATTGTCGGTGTAGATACGACTGTTGCTAATCTTTCAGTGCCATCGGTTCATGGCGGTTATCGAGAGATTTGTACCTGGAATTGTCGGGATGCTCTACATTTTACTGATGTTTGTGGCAATACGACTTATTCGCGGGATTATCTGGGGAAAAACTGTCACCTTCCGGCTTTGGCAATTGGGGAAATTCTTGGTATTTTGGATGTGGGAGCTTACGGATATGCCATGTCGTCGCACTTTTTGCACCGCCCCAAACCTGCGGAAGTGCTGTTAGAAAATGGCGGTCATCGGCTAATTCGCCACAGAGAAGATTACAGCGTTTTGTTAGCAAATCAAGTTTTTTTGAACAATCAATAGGAGATTTTTATGAAGTGCATTAAATGCCAAACCGACAATAAGTTAAAAGAGCGCACAGCAAATGGCGGCCGCTGTAAAAAATGCAATCATAAGTTTGCTTTTGAACCAACTGCGATGACTGGTATAAAGGTAACTGACCCTATGTTTGCAAAGGCGATCGCCGATGTTTCTGTGAACGATACGCTATTTTTTACTCCCCGACAGTTATTTTATTTTTTAGATCAGCGATCTAGAGTACAAAATGAGAATCTGTTGGGCTTGGTTTATCAGTGTATGTTTTATAATTTTTGGTGCGGTTTTTTTGGTGTTATGTTTTTATTATTTCATGGAATGACAAATGAATTTATTTGCGCCATGTTCGCATTAAATAGTTTATTGTTAGCGGTATTTTTTGTTAAAAGTCGTTCTAGCAAATATTCATATAAACAACGCCAGACTTTTGCAAAAGTTTTGCAAATTTGGGGAGGAATAGTTCTGGTGTGCGGAATTGGCTTTAGTCAGTTGTTAAATTCCTCTGTAGTGCTTGTCGCTAGTTCTGCTATCGGAATCCTATCTATCTATTTTGGAAGCCTAAAAATTCCTAAAGTAACTCAAGAAGTTATTATTACAGACAGGCTGTTTCAAGACTGGATTAATAAGTGGAAAGAAATCAACTCCTCGATCGCAAAAATGCTGCCTTCTCCCCGCGATACAAATAAAAACGCTGCCGTCAGTCCCGATGTCAGCGCTTACAGTTTTGACAGATTAGTTGTGTGCGATCGCCCGGAAATTGCCCAATTTTTAATCGCCAACAATTTTCACTTTGAAAACAACTGTGCAGTCCTCAGCATTACCGGATATCCTCAAAGTATCTTTGATACAACGATGGAAATGCTGCGCCGCAATCCCGACTTAAAAGTGTACGCTTTGCACGATTGCAGTCCCAAAGGAATTGGTTTAGTTAACCATCTACGCACGAGTTCTAATTGGTTCCCAAATAACAGGGCGATAATTATTGATATCGGATTGTTACCGAAGCAAATTATGGCGGGTGGCGGCAGTATGTTGGTTATGAGTTCTCAGGAAAATGCACAAAATGCTGCACAATTATCAGCAGAGATTCGCCAAGATTTATCCGCTGAGGAATTGGAGTGGTTGGAATTAGGGAATTATGTGGAATTGGAATCGTTTACTCCTCAAAGATTGATTCAAATTCTGAATCGAGGAATTGCCGGCAGTCGAGATTTAGGCAGCGATGATAGTAGTTTAATTCTGCTAGGTGGTACGGATAGTTCTATCTATGTTGTTGATAGTTTTGGTTGAAGATGAGACGGCGGTTGAAACCGCGTCTACAAAAACGAAGAAGACAAGACGGCAGACAAGACGGCGGTTGAAACCGCGTCTACACAAACAATGTCCGCCTCCGCGGACTCAAGAGCATAATATAATTTTCACCGCGCATTCTTCAACCCGCGGAGGCGGGTTTCGTTTGTATAGACGCGGTTTCAACCGCCCGGTTTTCTACCGTTTCCCTACCGGAAAGATATTACTTATTACCTTGCAGCCAAAGTTCTAAACTCGTCAACAGCCACAACTTAACACCATAACGCCCCCAAGTATCTCCCTCATAATCTAACCATTGAGCAATTAAAGATTGATTAAAATAAGGAGCAATAGCAGCCCTTTTTGACAGCAGCAAACCCCTAGCCTCTCGATGCCAAAACTTCTTAAATCCCAACTGTACGGGAACCAGCATCCCGCTTTTGGGCCTGTCCAAAATTTGAGCCGGCAGCAAATTTGCCACCGCTTGTTTGAGCACAGCTTTCTCCACAACCCCGGACAATTTGTACTCAGGCGGAATTGTCATACTCAAATCCACGATTCGCTGGTCAAACAAAGGCGATCGCCCGTGCAAGCCCGCAGCTTGAGTCAAATTGTTCACTTTGGTCAAAATCTGGTCTGCCCCCTTAAACTTGATATTTAACGCCATTAATCGATTTAGATAATTGCCGCTAGCATTCAAATCCGCACTAAATACCGAAGGTTCTGTTTGCATCGCTGCCCAAATTTCCGGTTTTAACAATTGAGGTAAATCCGCCGCGCACTTTTGAAATGACAGCAAATATGCTGGTAGCGCATCCAGATTACTGACAGAATTGTACAAGCTATTCATTAGCATCGGTTGATTTTTGGGGCCGCCAAAACAGGGATCGCCACCTTCGCCGTTCAGAATAACTTCGACAGATTCCCGCGCCATTCTTCCTAATAGCAAGTTTGGCACTGTCAGCGGATCGCCGATCGGATCGTCTAAATATGCGATCGTCTCTGGTAACTTTTCCCACATATCCCGAAAGCTAATTTCTAAAATGTGGTGTTCAGTTTGGCAATGTTCGGCGACTAAACTGGAAAATTCTAATTCGTTGGCGCATTCTTCTCCAAAATGAATTGAGTAAGTGTGAATTGGCCGATCGCAAAATTGAGCAGCTAAGGCCGCGATACAGCTAGAATCTAACCCGCCGGAAAGAAACACGCCTACAGGTTGATTTGCTGGCAAATATTCTTGGACAATTTCATCTAAAAGAGTTCGCAATCTCGCGCCGTGCCATTCTAAAGATTGTGCGGCCTCGACAACTTGTTCTCGCAGTTCCCAGTAAGCCGAAATTGTCTCATCAGGGAAGCTTAAAACGCATCCTGGACGCAGTTCTCGGACTTTTTCCCAGAGGGTACGATCGCCCGGAACGAACGAACAACACAGGTAATCTCGCAGGGCTGTGAGGTCGATCGCCCTTGAGTGGTATTGTGCGATCGCCCGCAGTTGAGGCGCAATCCAGCGAGTCGCGCCAACATTAGTATAGTAGAGAGTTCGTGCGCCCGTGCGATCGCGCGCCAGCCGCAAAACCCGCGATTCCCTATCCCAAACTGCAAACGCAAACATACCCGCCAGCAGCGGCAAGCATTCAGCGCCCCAGCCTTCCCACAGTTGAGCTACCAATTGGCGATCGCACCCCTGCCAACTACTAGCAGAAATCCCCAATTTTTCCAGCAATTGCGATCGATTACTCAGCCAAATATCGCCAACAATCACAAATTTTTCAGAGGGGCTGAGAATAAGCTGAACACTTGGGTTAGAGCAAATAATCGCAATTTGACCTTCTCGCCACGCTGCATCATCTGCGATCGCGTCTATTTTCCCCCAAGCTATCCGCCAACTTGAGGCAAATTCAACCAGAGGACTTGGAGGAAATGAAGATTTTTGTTTCTGGCTACCTTTGTAATTAAGAAAAGATTTTATATTGTGCATTTTTGCCAACTTAATATTATTCCAAATAATATTAAGTTTAACAGAAATGTGCAATTATTAGCTTTCTTTCTTAGTCCGCGGAGGCGGACATCGTTTGTGTAGGCGCGAATTCCATTCGCCGACTAACTTTCTTTCTTAGTCCGCGGAGGCGGACATCGTTTGTGTAGGCGCGAATTCCATTCGCCGACTAACTCGCCGCCGAGTTAATCGGCGGCGAAAAAAGATTTATCGGCCGCTAGCTAAAGCCTCCCGCAATTTGCGATCGCCCCGCGACTTTTGTGAAAGTTGTGGAGTCGCCATCCGCAACACAAAATCCAGCAACCAAGGAGCAATTCGGTGACACCAAACCGCTAAATGACTTTGGTATCCTACCAAAATTTCCGGCGCATCTTTGTGCAAACCGGCGACAAGCGCTAGGGCAACTTTTTCGGGAGTTGTGGGCACTACCCAGCGAAATTGCTCCAAGTCTCGCACCATGTCCGTATCTGTTAGAGATGGTAGCAAAGCAGTGACTCGAACATTGTACTGAGTTAACTCGCTGCGTAAAGCTTGAGTGAATCCCAAAATGGCAAATTTGGTAGCAGAATAAGTTGCCATTGTCGGAGCGGCAATTTTGCCCATCAAGCTCGAAACATTGACGATTGTTCCGTCTTCTTGCGTCGCCATTCTGCGAGCTATCAAGCGGGTAATTGTGTAGGTTCCCAGCAAATTCAAGGCGATTTCTTCCTCGATTAACGGTAGCGGGGAACGCAAGAAAGACGCTTGGTGTGCAACGCCCGCACAGTTGACTAGCAGGTGAATTGGGCCGCAATCTCGCCAAGCTTGGGCGATCGCAATATTCACCGCTACTGACTGAGTTAAATCCAAGGCTAACGGCACTACTTCTGTACCAAAAACATCGATTTCCTCAGCCAATTCGATTAATTGCTTGCGGTTGCGCGCTACAATCACCAAGCGTTTGACTCCTTGTCTGGCTAATTCCAGGGCGATCGATCGCCCAATACCACGCGAAGCCCCTGTAACTAGAGCTGTTTTTCCTTGAAGTTGCATAGATTAAACCCTCTGGTTTTGATGCTCACCGCGGCACGGAGTTATGAGTTGTGAGTTATGAATTATCAGTTATGAGTTGAATATTTTCGCGGTAACAACTCAGAATTGACAATTTTGGCAAAGGCTATCTTGTTTCGATAGACCTAATTGATTTGTGGAGTTAACTCAAAACTCAAACCTTTTGAATCGTGGACGTGTGCGTGAGCTGAACTAAACTTTTGATTGACCATAAATCGATCTAAATCTGGTCAATCAAACTCATTCAAGCAGACAAACCTGAGATGAGAAAACGTAGTCATGAATAATATTAAAGCGGACTTTTTTACCGCTTTTTCTTGAGTCTGCGGAGGCAGGCTTTGCTTGTGTAGCCGCGAATTCATTCGCCGGGATTGTTGTTTCTTGAGTCTGCGGAGGCAGGCTTTGCTTGTGTAGCCGCGAATTCATTCGCCGGGATTGTTGTTTCTTGAATCTGCGGAGGCAGGCTTTGCTTGTGTAGCCGCGAATTCATTCGTCGGGATTGTTGTTTCTTGAGTCTGCGGAGGCAGACTTTGCTTGTGTAGCCGCGAATTCATTCGCCGAGAATATTCGCCGGGGATTCGCCTGAATTGGCACAGGATAATTGAGCAATACAGATTGTCAATTCCACACCTCCTAGATATGAGAACTTTCTGTCTACACACACCTTAACAACTAGAAGCTAAAGTGGCAACAATTTTTAATAAATCTTGCGCAACACTTCTTTACAATCTTCTCAGACGGCAGATTTCCAAGTGCCGTGAAAGCTCAAAGGTATGACACCGGGCAATTCTAGCTGACAAATAGGGGGGCGAGAAAGTCCGTCGCTGTCAAATATGCAGACTTCGCTGCTATCAGAATTGCCGTCGTAAACAACTGTCAAAATCCAACCTTTCTCCGATGAAATATCTGGAACGTAGATGGGCTCTGCGGGATAGCGATTTTCGCCGCAGTCGGCAATTGTGAGATTGCCATTTTGTGTGTCCAAACGGGCGATCGCACCATAACGTTCCGCTACAATATCAACATCAGCCCGATACATTGCCAGATAAATATATCGTGAAGCTTGCCCTATTTCGGCAGCAGGTACGATCGGAAATTCGCAAGGTTGATCCAACAATTCTGCTATTTGTGTCACTTTCCCAGTCAAAGGATTGAGATGCACTCGGCTCATAGTACCCTCCGCATCGGTGTGAGTTTCACCTGTCGCCACCTCCTTAAGTCGCTGATTAGTTTGCAAGTCAGCATAGCGGACAAAATCAACTGCAACTTCACCATTTTCGGTGACAAAACCATTAGCAAAATGCCACTGAAACCAAGCATCGGTTTCGCCACGACTAACTAAAGAAAGAGTTTCTGAGTCAAAAACTAAGATCTGAGTCCCTAACTCCGGCTTCCACTCAAAGGAGTCGCCATAACTGCCAATTCCTGCTAACACTGGCCCTAAATTTAGTCGCACTGGTGGCACAAAAAATATCAGATACTTGCCAGCAAGTACAAAATCGTGCAACAGCGGTATTCCATCTAAAGTAACTGTTGATTTTTTAACAATTTTTCCTGTATAATCACTCTTATAAACATTCAACTTAGCTTTCAAACCTGGGGTAATTCCAAAGTTAAAAATATTCCCAGTAATCGGATCGCGCTTACAATGAGCGGAATAAGCAAATTTACTATCTAAATTGCCTAAATTGTCGATTCCGTGAGTTTCCAGAGTTGCCAAATCGAGGCTGTGAGGCGCGCCGCCTTCCCATAATGCCAAAAGGCGATCGGGCAAAGCTAACACAGAAGTATTCGCAGCATTTTTAACAGGTTTAGTCCACCGTAACAACGCAGGCCCCGGTGCAGTCATGCCGTAATTAGTATAGAGAAATTTATCAGCTTTTTCTTCAGCTTGATATCCCGCCGTCTGTACGTAGCGATAAACAGCAGTAGCACCAACATCCGTAAAATTGACCGCCAAAATTGCACCATCTCCATCAAACCAGTGTCCCACAGGAATGCCACCGCGTTCAAAACGTGCCGGCCCATTGCGGTAAAGAGTGCCACGCAATCCGTCTGGAATTTTACCAGTTTTAACTGATAGCTGAGTTAGCGGAAACTCGGCAGCAGGAAGGGCAAAAGCTTGAACCCAGGATTTTTTAGCTGAGATTTTACTGGCTGTTTTCATTGGAAACTGGCAAATTTAACTGATCTGGCGGAAGTTTTGTTATAAAATTATAGCACAAATTACCTAACATTTATGCCTCTCCCCCGCCGCTATCTGTTGAAAACTTTTGGCCTGACTGCTATTGGTACTCAGCTTTTGCCCATCGCCCAAACTAACCTATTTACCAAAAGTGCGATCGAGCCGCGCCGCCTACAAGTTGGCGATACCGTAGCCTTAATCAATCCCGCCGCCTTCAACTACGAAAAAGAAGTGCAGCCATTTTTTAAAGTTCTGGATAACCTGGGCTTAAAAATTAAGCTGGGAGAGCATTTTTACGACCGCTACGGCTATTTGGCAGGCAAAGATGCCGATCGCGCCGCCGATGTCAACGCAGCCTTTGCCGACGACTCAGTGCAAGCTATTTTTACCGGGATGGGCGGCTGGGGCTGCGGTCGGATCTTGCCGCTTTTGGATTACAATATGATCCGCAACAATCCCAAAATTATTATGGGATTCAGCGATATTACTGCGCTATTATTGGCAATTCATGCTAAAACTAATATAGTTACTTTTCACGGCCCTTTAGGTGTATCAAGTTGGAGTCCTTTTACAATAGATTACGTCAAGAAAGTTTTGTTTGACGGAGGTTCTTTGACCATGCAAAACTCCAAAACTATGCCCATTGAAACAATCCGGCGCGGCACAGCTAGGGGGAAACTAATCGGCGGCAATTTATCAGTAATAGCAGCATTGGTGGGTTCGGCTTATTTGCCGGAGTGGGAAAAGAGTATTTTGTTTATTGAGGAAGTTAGCGAAGAGGTTTATCGCATCGATAGAATGTTGACGCAGCTTAAATTAGCTGGCATTCTCGATAAAATATCTGGTTTTATTTTCGGACAGTGTACTAAGTGCGAGGCTGAAAAACCGCAAGAGTCCCTAACCTTAACTCAAGTCTTGACGGATCACATTCGCCCCTTAAATATTCCCGCTTGGTACGGTTCGATGGTGGGACACATTCGGGATAAGTTCACTTTGCCGATCGGCAAAGAAGTCGAAATCGATGCAAATGCTGGTACAATCAAATTATTATCATCCGCCGTCAATTAAAGTTGGTCAGAATTAGATGGAGATCAATAAACCCCATCATGTCATTGCGAAGAACGAAGCAATCGCAGAGTTTGATGATAATTAAAGATTTTGCACCCGATCGCAAGCAAACATTCAAATACCAAATACAAAATCAGAAATATTGTGAAAAAGACTGCACAATCAATTAAACCATTAACAGTAATCATCCTGACAATTCTTTGCCTGTTGCCGCTCAATGCCTGCGCTGCACAAGCATTGAGTGGCAACAACGACACCATTTATCAGCAGCGAACAATCCACAATCCCGACGGAATTGGTAAATTTTACATGGGTAGAGAAATTGCCCAAGTCATGGGCTATCAAGGCGCTGGTTGGCTAGAAAGACCCTCTCGCGGCATGGAAGAAAAATCAGCTCGATTAGTGAACAATCTTGATTTAAAACCCACAGATATTGTAGCAGACATTGGAGCCGGAACCGGATATTTTAGCTTTCGCATCGCTCCCTTAGTTCCAGACGGCAAGGTTTTAGCAGTTGACGTGCAGCCGGAGATGATTAATTTTATTGAGTTGAATAAACAAGAAAAAAATATTGCTAACGTTGAGCCTGTGTTGGGAAGTATTGACAATCCGAATTTGCCGGAAAATAGCGTCGATTTAGTTGTAATGGTCGATGCTTATCACGAATTTGCATATCCCAGAGAAATGATGCAAGGAATTGTCAAAGCCCTCAAACCCGGAGGCCGCACGGTATCGATCGAGTATCGGGGCGAAAATCCGCTGATTCCCATTAAAGGCTTGCACAAAATGACACAGAAGCAGGTTAAAAAAGAAATGGCCGCCGTTGGTTTAGTATGGAAAGAGACAAAAGAGATGTTGCCACAGCAGCATTTAATGGTGTTTGAGAAACAATCTCAAATTTAGTAGCCAAAAAAACCAATTTATTACCATTTTTACTGATTTTTGTCAAGTGACCTAAACCGTATCAATGCGAACAAGCGATCGCCCAAACATACGAAGCCTTAAGTAAGCGTTAAGATAGGGATTGCCCTCAAAATGTCAACCTACAATTAAAAATTGACAACCCAGAGGCGCTTCCCTAATTGTTCAAGCGAAGAAGTGTCGCTACTATAAGGTACCAGCGTGAACATTCCAAGTTCCATCCTCACCATGCTCGCCGGCATCGGAGTGACTCTGATCAGTCTCTGGTACGGGCAGAATCATGGCTTAATGCCGATCGCCGCCTCGGCTCAAGCATCCCAGATAGACGGACTATTCAACACAATGATGACCATCTCCATAGGATTATTTATCCTAGTCCACGGAGTGCTGATCGTTGCTGCAATTAAATATCGCCGTCGTGAAGGAGACAACACAGATGGGCCGCCTTGGCATGATAACTTTCCCTTAGAAATTCTTTGGACAGCCCTACCAGCGGTGATTATTTTAGGTATCGGAGTCTACAGTTTTGAGATTTACAACTCAATGGGTGGCCTAGATCCGATGGGCAATCACGATCACGGCACCATGCAATCGCACTCTAATATGCGCGGAAGTGCGATCGCAGCTACACTCTCAGATACACCACAAAACGCCCCTCAAATTCAGCCACAAAAACAAATTGCCCTAGGCGTAGGCGCTGCCCCAGAAAACGAAAACAAACCAGCAGACTTAGTAGTAAATGTCATGGGTTTGCAGTATGCCTGGATTTTTAGCTATCCAGAAAGTGGCGTTAGTTCCGGTGAACTGCATATGCCAGCCAACCGCGACGTACAGCTAAATCTTGCAGCTCAAGACGTGCTGCACGCATTTTGGATCCCCGAATTTCGGCTCAAACAAGATGTAATTCCTGGACGAACAAGCGAACTAAGATTTATACCAAACAAAGTCGGCGAATACCGAGTTGTTTGTGCTGAATTGTGCGGCGCATATCACGGAGCAATGAAAGCTGTAGCATTCGTTCACACACCCGAAGACTTTGACAGTTGGCTGAAAGAACAGCAAGTTGCTAGCACTCTCAACTTAGAGCAAGCAGTTGCCATCAATACAGAAAAAATGTCAGACGGGGAATTCTTAGCTCCCTACGTCAGGGAAATAAAAATTAATTCCGAAAGTCTAGAACAACTTCATCCAACTCATCACAAAAAATAGTCATTAGTTCTTGGCAATGGATATTTCATCCTGAGCTAATAACTAATGACTAATAACTAATGACTAATAACTATGACACAAGCACAGTTCCAAGAAACTGCCAACATAGATGCTCGCGGAACAGCACCCGCCGACAGACATTGGCGAGATTACTTCGGTTTTAGTACCGATCACAAAGTAATCGGTATTCAATACCTGGTAACAACATTTTGTTTTTATCTAATCGGCGGCGTGATGGCGACAATAGTGCGAACAGAACTCGCCACACCCGAATCCGATTTTGTCACCCCCGAACTCTACAACAGTTTATTTACTGTTCACGCCACGGTGATGATCTTCCTGTGGATCGTACCCGCAGGCGCCGGATTTGCTAACTTTTTGATCCCCTTAATGATTGGGGCAAAAGACATGGCATTTCCCAGGCTGAATGCCGTTGCCTTTTGGTTGATTCCCGTAGGCGGCATATTGCTGTTGAGCAGTTTTTTAGTGGGAGCTCCGCAGGCGGGTTGGACTTCCTATCCGCCTTTGAGCTTAGTTACTGCTCAAGCCGGAGAAGAAATCTGGATTCTCAGCGTTTTGATCCTCGGAACTTCTTCGATTTTGGGGGCGGTGAATTTTGCCGTTACCATCTTCACGATGCGGGTTCCGAGCATGAGTCTCAATGAAATGCCTTTGTTTTGCTGGGCAATGATTGCGACGGCAGCGCTGACTTTAATTGCTACTCCAGTGTTAGCCGCAGCTTTGATTTTGCTGTCGTTTGACTTGTTAGCTGGAACGGCATTTTTTAATCCCACAGGTAACGGCGATCCCATCGTCTACCAGCATTTATTCTGGTTTTATTCGCACCCGGCAGTTTACATTATGATCATGCCCTTTTTTGGGGTGATTTCAGAAGTTTTGCCAGTGCATTCGCGCAAGCCAATTTTTGGTTATTTGGCGATCGCCTATTCCAGTCTCGCGATCAGCTTTTTGGGCTTAATCGTGTGGGCGCACCATATGTTCACCAGCGGCACTCCTGGCTGGCTGCGGATGTTTTTCATGATCACAACTATGATCATCGCCGTGCCCACTGGGATTAAAATATTTAGCTGGTTGGCCACTATTTGGGGAGGCAAACTCCGCCTAGTTAGCGCCATGCTATTTGGGATGGGTTTTATCTCAACATTCGTCCTCGGTGGCATCACCGGGATCATGGTAGCTTCGGTACCTTTCGACATTCACGTTCACGATACTTATTTTATCGTCGCTCACTTACACTACGTGCTGTTTGGCGGCTCAGTGTTTGGAATTTACGCTGCTTTTTACCACTGGTTCCCCAAAATGACTGGGCGGATGCTTAACGAATTTTGGGGTAGAGTTCACTTTGTTTTAACCTATGTGGGCTTTACTGTAACTTTCTTGCCGATGCACGCTTTGGGGATGCAAGGAATGCCCCGGCGGGTGGCAATGTACGACCCGAAATTTACCACGATTAATGTCATTTGTACGATCGGCGCTTATATGCTGGCAGTCTCTACAATCCCGTTTATCGTTAACGTGATTTGGAGTTGGAGGTACGGCCCGAAAGCAGGTGATAATCCTTGGGAAGCTTTGAGTTTGGAATGGATGACGACTTCGCCACCACCAATCGAAAATTTTGAAGGAGTGCCAGTATTGGCAACCGGGCCTTACGATTACGGCATGGAAAAAATTCAGAACACTGGGGAACGTCTCAGGCTGAAGTTGAGGGAAAATGCGATCGCCAGCGCCAGCGGCCAGAAACGCGGTATTCCGATCGCAGAAGCTCAAGCTTCCACTTTCTTCGGCGGTACTGCAACTTTGGTCGATCCTGAATCAGAAATCAACGTTGATTCTCCAGCAGATGAAAGTCAAGATGACGAGTAGTCATTAGTCATTAGTCATTAGTCATTAGTCATTAGTTATTGCTCATTGCAATATCACAACTTTGGACTAATGACTGATGACAGCACAGCAGCGATATACGGATAATTTTTTGTATCTCTTCCCTCTTCCCTCTTCCTTCTTCCTTCTTCCCTCTTCCTTCTTCCTTCTTTCCATTACCAACTAGCAATTTATTATGCAACAAATTCCAGCGATCGATCCAGCAAAAACAGCTCTTAATTACCACCACAGCGCCGAAATAGAAGCCCACGGCGAAGAACATCCCGACCACCGAATCCTAGGCGTACTTGTATTCTTGGGATCTGAAGGCATGATATTTATGGGTATGTTTGCCGCGTATTTGATTTATCGGGCGATGGCCCCCATGTGGCCACCCGAAGGAACACCCGCGCGAGAGTTATTGCTGCCAGGAATTAACACGGTAATTCTGATTGCTAGCAGTTTTGTGATTCACAATGCTGATACTGCAATCAAAAAGAACGATGTGGCGGGTATGAGGAATTGGTTGATCGCAACTATCCTAATGGGCGTCGTTTTCTTGTGCGGTCAGGTTTACGAATACACTCATTTAGAGTTTGGCCTGACAACTAATTTGTACGCCAGTTGCTTTTACGTTTTGACTGCTTTTCACGGCTTGCACGTTACATTTGGAGTGCTGCTGATGTCGGGGGTAGTTTGGCGATCGCGCGTGGAAGGTCACTATTCTAGCGAACACCACTTCGGCATCGAAGCGACTGAGATTTACTGGCACTTTGTCGATGTGATTTGGATTGTTTTGTTTGTACTGCTGTACGTGATTTGAACCTGTAGGTTTTTCTACTTAGCGGGCAGGCTTTTCGGCCTGCCCCACCAGAAATTAAGACGCCCCCCGTTGGGGGTTTTTTATTGTTTGCGAAGTGCGATCGACCTTTACTCACTTTCTGAAAGCCGATCGCCCTAAACTACGCTAAATTAAAA
The DNA here is from genome assembly GCF_036705955.1 of Microcoleus sp. A6-C6. Lineage (NCBI taxonomy): Bacteria > Bacillati > Cyanobacteriota > Cyanophyceae > Oscillatoriales > Microcoleaceae > Microcoleus > Microcoleus sp. A6-C6. The sequence goes on from NZ_JAUBVR010000006.1 coordinate 57,774, forward strand.
GAAGCAATTGCCTATCAAACAGCATTGAGAAAATTATGCAGTGCGAATTGTGCGATCGACAAATGGAAGCATTAACCGCCCACCACCTCATCCCCAAACAAAACACCAAGCGGAAAAACGAAGATCCCAGCCCGACGATCGACATTTGCTCAGCTTGTCACCGCCAAATTCACACTCTCTTCGACAACAAACACCTCGCCCAAGAGCTCAACACCCTAGAAAAGCTCAAAAATGACCCCCAACTCCAGAAATTTCTCTCTTGGGTGAAGAAACAAAAAACCGACAAACGCATTCAAGTACACGGCAAAAAAGCGCGACTGCAAAACTAGCACTCAGATATCTAGTCCCAAGGTTCGTAGTGAGGACTTTAATCCGCATTCATGAAGGACTACAGTCCTCACTACAAACCAATTTTATTATTTTTAATTAATAAATACCAATTGCTTAAACACCGGGTTATGGCTACCGAGAAAGCCCGTGAAACTTGCGATAAAGCATCGCCTCTACCCGCTTTTCTCCCCGCAAATGTTGCTCGGTAATTGCCGCAACTTCCTCAGCACAAACTCCACTGTACCAAACCTCTTCTGGCAGCACCAACACCATCGGCCCGTTGCCGCACTGTCCCAAACAACTGCTAGCAACAACTTCAACTTCTGAGGGGGACAATTTCTCAAACGCTGCTAATACCTTTGCAGCACCTTGCTTGCGACAAGTGCGGTTTTGGCAAACAAGAACTCGCCTAGAAGATTCTGTGATTTTCATGTTTTTTTACTTGACATTCTGCTACATATATGCTATTTTTTTATCATGGGAATAGGTGCGGCCATATATGCCAAAATTGTAGAAAAAGTGTTGCGGATTTTGGACGGGCTAGAAGCCCATCCCACAAATCATGATTAATCAGATGATAAACCTTTTGAGGCCAGCCATTGGCGATCGAACAAACGCGACTGATACCTAGCCCCGCCGTCGCAGAGTACCGTAACAATCGTATGTCCCGGCCCAATTTGCTTCGCTAAAGCCACCGCCGCCCCCACATTAATTCCCACAGAACCGCCCATAAACAGCCCTTCTTTCCTCAACAATTGGTAAACCACGCGGACAGCTTCAGCATCATCAATTTGAATAGCATCATCTACCGGGGCATTCTCCATATTCCCAGTGATGCGGCTGGTACCAATTCCCTCAGTAATCGAACTACCTTCTGTCTTAATTTCCCCAGTTTTGAAATAACTGTAAAGCCCGCTACCCATCGGGTCTGCCAAAACAGCTTTAATTGCGAGATTTTTTGATTTCAAAAACATTGCTACACCCGCAAAAGTCCCGCCCGTACCAGTCGCAGCTACCCAAGCATCAATTTTTCCCTCGGTTTGTTCCCAAATTTCCGGGCCGGTTGTCTCGAAATGAGCTTGGCGATTGGCTAAATTGTCAAACTGATTTGCCCAAACTGCATTGTCCATTTCGGCTGCTAATTTTCCCGACAATTTAACATAATTATTCGGGTCTTTATAAGGAACAGCGGGAACTGTCCGAACTTCCGCGCCCAAGGTTTTTAAAGCATCGATTTTTTCTTGGGATTGAGTATCGGGAATCACAATCAAGCATTTGTAACCTTTGGCGTTGCAAATGTGGGCTAAACCGATGCCTGTATTGCCGGCAGTGCCTTCTACAACGGTGCCACCAGGTTTTAACAAGCCTTTTTCTTCGGCATCTTGGATGATGTAAAGTGCGGCCCTATCTTTAACGGAACCGCCGGGATTGAGAAACTCTGCTTTGCCGAGAATTTCGCAGCCTGTTTCATCGCTGAAGCTATTTAACCGAATTAGCGGCGTGTTGCCGATTGTGCCGATAAAGCCGTTTTTGATATCCATATTTTTTGAATGTTTGTATTCTATTAATTCTGAGCATAAGTTGATATTTATTGCTAGCATTTCTACCAAATTTTACTCATATTTAGCACAAATCCCGGCAAAACTGGGTCACCGCTAACTGTCGCGGGATTCTCTAAACATTCCTCTGGTAAACCCGGACGGTAAATATAAACTCTGCGATTTTTGCGGTCAATTAACCAGCCTAACTGTACTCCCGGTTCTCTCATATATTCTTGCATCTTTTCTTGCAATGGCTTGAGATTGTCAGAAGCAGACCTGAGTTCTACTACAAAATCTGGGCAAATCGGAGCAAATTTATCTTGCTGTTCTTGAGATAAAGTATTCCACCGTTCCAGTTTAATCCACGAGGCATCTGGAGACTTGTCACCCATTGAAAGCTTAAATCCCGTACTGGAGTCAAAACAAAGACCGGTTCCATCTTGTCGAGACCAAATATACAACTCTCCAAAGACGCTACCACTGCGATTTCCTGTTGTTCCGCCAGTAGGGGACATAATTAGCAGTTCTCCAGATTTGTTGCGTTCAATGCGTAATTCACTATTGATTTGACATAACTCGAAAAACTCGTCGTCTGTCATTTGCAATTTTGGCGGTATTTGCAACACGATTTTTGATGTCAACATAATTGATTTCTCTCAAATCTAAATAGTTGCGACACAATTGCATAATTTGCCTGTTTTTAGTGATGACTTTAGTCCTAAAACATGGGGCTTAAGGACTAAAGTCATGACTACGAACCTGTTTGTAAATTAAACCTATTTATTCGGCTGAGGAGTCATCCGCAAATAAGGCTTAATCGGCGTGTAACCTTTAGGAAATTTCTCTGCCAACTCTGCGGGGTCGGTAATCGAAGGTACAATGACGCAATCGTCGCCATCTTTCCAATCAACTGGAGTCGCAACGCTGTATTTGTCAGTAAGTTGCAGGGAATCAATTACTCGCAGAATTTCATTGAAATTCCGACCAGTGCTCGCTGGATAAGTAATGCTCAAACGCAATTTCTTGTCGGGGTCAATTACAAAAACTGTGCGAATTGTTAAGTTGTTTAGCGAGTTGGGATGGATCATGTCGTAAATGTCGGAGACTTTACGATCGCCATCTGCTAAAATTGGATAATTGAGAGTAACTTTTTGAGTTTCCTCAATATCTTTAATCCAGCCCATGTGAGAATCCACATCATCGACGCTGAGGGCAATGGTTTTCACGCCACGCTTGTCAAATTCCGACTTGAGACGGGCGACTGCACCGAGTTCGGTGGTGCACACTGGGGTATAGTCTTTCGGGTGTGAAAACAACACCACCCAACTATCGCCGGCCCAGTCGTAGAAGTTGATTTCGCCTTTAGACGAGGCTTGGGTAAAGTTGGGAACTGTATCGCCTAATCGCAGTGACATAACTGATTTCCTCTAATTTTATTTAACGACAGTTCCCTATCATCCCATAATTGCTGGGTTTCTCGATCGCACTGTAAATGATTTTAAACTTTTTGGTCGATCGCCCGCCCATGCCATTACTCTAATGTATATGCGACTTCTACCCTAAATTTTGTTGCTATGCTGTACTTTTTGCTTAAGACAATACAGCCTGTTTTAGTCCCGCTGTGTTTTGTCTGTGCCTGGGGTTTAGTTTTTATGGTGTGTTTGAGTATCGGGCGTGCTATAGGCGATTCCGTGCGTCGAGCTCAGCGGATGCACCAAATCCCTTGTGCTAACTGCGTGTTTTTTACCGGCGATTACCATCTCAAGTGTCCCGTTCAGCCTACCATAGCTTTATCTGAAAGTGCGATCGACTGTCCTGATTATCGATCGCAATCGGGAACTTACGGTTAAAAAATCGATCGCCGCTTTAAACATTTCTTAACATCTCTCGCTATTTCAATTAAAATTAAGTTGTGCTCAAGAGATTTTCAGGAGTGTGGAAAGAATGCTCATTCAAAAGCTAAATGACTGTGACGAGTTTATTGCTGGCGACGGTACTCAACTGCGAGAATTGCTGCATCCAGACAAACAAGCTGTGGATTTGCGTTACAGTTTGGCCCACGCCACTTTGCCACCGGGACAAACTTCTGCGCTGCACACCCTGACAACTTCTGAAGTTTACTATATCCTCAGCGGCGTTGGGGAAATGCACATCGATGATGAGACTCAATTGGTGCAAGTCGGAGATGCGGTTTACATTCCGCCCAACGCCAAGCAGTTTATTTACAACTGTGGCACATAACCGCTAATATTTATTTGTATCGTAGATCCTGCGTGGCGAAAGGAAGACGAGACGATTTTTCAGTAATTTTGCTGTTTCTAGCTACCAGGCTCTGCCTGGTAATGGCTATCTAGAGGCTCTGCCTCCACCTCTCAAAACACCTTCAACCGCCCTAAATTACTGTTAACAACAACAGCACCCAGCCATATGTACCGAGTGATTTCCTCTTTTTTAAACTTCGATGCGGAGTTGCAATAATCCTCGGATTCAGTTGCATTGCTCCCCTCTAATTAGTTGAGGAAGTATCAGCTTTGTTGGTGGGTGCTGCTATTGGTTTTTAATGGGACAGATGTGAGATTATACAGCGTTTTACTCCTTTGATTCTATTTTGAACTTCGCTGTGATATCTAGATATTGTATCTGTCGGAGAAGCTTTTTGTTTGCTTCATATTATTAATTTAGCACCTTTTTCTAGAAGCGCAAGCACCTGCAACTAAACTTTACAAAAGAATGAAGAAGGAAGAGGGAAGAAGGAAGAGGGAAGAAGGAAAAAGGAAGAGGGAAGACAACCCTCTAGGGGCGTAGATAATTGCGGATAATTGTAAAGTTAAATGAAGCATCGAGCTTTGTGGATGCCCAGCTAAAATCCTAAAGTTCGGCTGTGGCTGCTGCTGCGAGAAACAGGCATAATATTTTTATGAAAACAACCAAACTCATCAAACTGTGTGTTTTATCGCTGAGCATTTTCCTGCTGTGTAGCAATGTGATAGCGACAGCAGAACCGACTGTGAAGCCTCAATCGCAGCAAACTTACACTAACCAAGAGATTCTGCAACAGTTGGTGAAGGCGAAAATTGTGTATCTGGGAGAAACTCACGATAGCGCGGCAGACCACCAAGCTCAACTGCAAATTATTCGAGAAATGCAGCGGCAAAATCGTAAAATTGCGATCGCAATGGAGATGTTTCAGCGTCCGTTCCAAAGTGCGATCGACAACTACTTAGCAGGTAAACTGACAGAACAGCAATTAATCGAGCAAACAGAGTACGATCGCAGATGGCGCTTTCCCTGGGAATATTACGCCCCATTGTTGCAGTTTGCCGCATTAAAACAACTGCCAGTCCTCGCCTTAAATACCCCGTCAGAAGTCACGAGAAAAGTTGCCACTCAAGGTCTAGAAAGCCTCACAGCAGAGGACAAACAGCACATTCCGCCAATTTCCGAAATTCGCACCGACAACGCCGAATATCGACAAATGCTGCTCGAAGTTTACCAGCAGCACCAAAAGGCAGCACAGGGAAATAGTACAGCCTTTGAAAGATTTTTGCAAGCTCAAGTTTTGTGGGACGAAACTATGGCGGAAAGTATAGCTAAATTTGTCAAAGCTAACCCCGATTATCAAGTTGTGGTGTTGGCGGGGACAGGACATATTATGTTCGGTTACGGAATTCCCAGCCGTGTCGAGAGACGTTTGGGAGTCGGGAAGGTGAAAATGCGATCCGTTGTATTCAGTTCGCCCACAGATACTCCTTTGTCCGCAGACAAACCCATTGCTGACTTTGTTTGGAAGCACTCGGAATAGTACAATTTTACTCGCAAGCAATAATCGGGAAAAGTCAATGATAAACAGACCAAAAATACTTGCATTTGCCGGAAGTACCCGCGAAGCATCCTACAACAAACTGCTGGTAAAAGTTGCGGCGGCTGGGGCTAGGGCGGCGGGCGCGGAAGTTACTTATGTAGATTTGCGCGATTTGCCATTGCCAATATTTGACGAAGATTTGGAAGCCAAGGGAATCCCAGAAAATGCCCGGAAGTTAAAGGAGTTGATGGTAGCTCATGACGGGTTTTTGATAGCTTCCCCTGAATATAACAGTTCGATTACGGCTGTGTTGAAAAATGCGATCGACTGGGTATCGCGCCCAGCACCGGGTGAACCGGGATTGGTGGCATTTACGGGCAAAGTAGCGGTAATTATGAGCGCTTCCCCAGGCGGACTTGGTGGTTTGCGGGGATTGGTGCATTTGCGATCGATCCTGGGGAATATTAACGTGTTTGTCCTCCCGGATCAGAAAGCAATTTCTCAAGCTTTTGAAGCATTTAATGCTGACGGTACGATGAAAGATCCCAAACAGCAGGACTCTGTTGAGAATCTCGGTGCTAAGTTGTCTAATATCCTGTCTAAATTAATCGCATAAGGCGATTTTACTCGTTACCAGGCACAAAGCGCCTGGTAACGCAGAACCGGTTGCATAAATCTTTGGTTGAGCCGATCAACCGATCCTTCAAGGAAGATTAACACAGATGCAACGCAGATAATTTTAAGATAGTTTACTAATTTGACAATATTGTCTATTGTTGACTATATTTGGCAGTATTGATTTGATATAATCTCAAAAATATAACCTACTCAGCCAGAACAAGAACCAATAGTGAAAGTCAAGCGTCTAAAAATGAACTCATTCCGAGGCTTCAGCGATTTGATCCTGGAGTTTGATAGAGATGAGCCGACTGTGTTCATCGGTATCAACGGTGTGGGAAAATCGAGCATACTTGATTGTCTAGCTATTCTGCTGTCCTGGCTGACAAAGCGAATTCAAAACCCCAATAGTTCTGGACGATTTTTCAACGACGATGACATCAAAAAAGGAGGGAAAGAAACTCACAACGAAATTACAATTTCAATCAACGATGGGCAGGAATTAGCATGGTCTTTAACTCATGTCACTAAAGGGCGAAGCAAAGATACTAGCAGCAACCTTGCGGAGTTAAAAAATGTTGTTGACAACATACACAATGAGTTAGATACTACTTCCAACGTAGCATTACCTCTAGCTGTTTACTACCCAACTAACCGCGCTGTACTTGATATTCCTTTGAAGATTAGGACGAAACATTCGTTTCAGCAAATAACTGCTTATGACGAGGTACTCACGGGAGGGCAGATCGACTTTAGGCGCTTTTTTGAATGGTTTAGGGATCGGGAAGATTTAGAAAACGAATTACGACTAAATAGTTTTAATGAGTATCGCGATCGCCAATTAGAAGCAGTCAGAGATGCTATAGCTAACTTACTAAACGGCTTCTCAAATTTACGGATTCGGCGATCGCCTTTGCGAATGACTGTGGACAAACAAGGCGATGAACTTATCATCAATCAACTATCCGATGGTGAAAAATGCTTGTTAGCACTGGCAGGAGATTTAGCAAGGCGTTTGGCGATCGCAAATCCGCATCCAGATTGCAATCCACTTCAGGGTTTCGGCGTTGTTTTGATTGACGAGATTGAGCTCCACTTGCACCCAAAATGGCAACGGGCGATTATTCCGAATCTGGCAAAAACCTTCCCAAATTGCCAGTTTATCATTACCACTCATTCGCCACAGGTAATCAGCGATCTCAAATGGGTTCATCTTTTGAGGTCAACATCTGAAGGAATTGCGATTGAGCGAATACCATCCTATGGGAAAGATAGCAATCGGATTTTAGAAACGCTCATGGGTACCCCTGAACGTCCGCAGGAAATTCAGGAATCTTTACGTGAACTGTTTCGCTTCATAGACAAGGGTGAACTTGACAACGCACGGCGATTGCGCCAAGAATTAGCACACAGAATGGGAGAAGAAGATCCTGAATTTGTGAGAGCAGATTGGCTAATTCAACGCAAGGAAATTCTCAATAAATGAAATATATTAAAAAGGGAAAAGAACCTCAAGATTTTTCGGACTGGAAGGCTACACAAAAGTCTCTTGGTGTCAATTATGGTTACAAAACTTTTTCCAATCCTGAGAAAGGATCGGTACACATTTCTTTGCTAAGTGAACAAGGCTATATTTGCTGCTACTGCTGTAAGAAAGTTGAGCAAAGCAATAGCCATATTGAACATTTAGCCCCTCAGAGCAAGACTGATTCAGAATTATCTGTTGATTACACAAATATGCTAGCTTCTTGTGGCAGAGATCGAGATTGGCCTGAGTATTGTGGGAATAAGAAGCAGAATATTGCGATCGGGGTTTCGCCACTACAAGCCAACTGTGAAGAATTTTTTAATTACTCTAGCACTGGTGAGATACTGCCAACTGCAAATAATTTAGCTCATCAAAAAGATGCTCAAACAACCATTAAAGTTTTGGGACTCAATCATTATGACTTAACAGAGGGACGAAAGCAAGCATTTGAAGCACTGGAAGGAATAACACAGGAAGAGGCAGAATTATTAGCTCAAGTTTGTCAACAAATGAATGCACAAGGGCGATACCAGCCTTTTTGTAATGCTGTTTTGTGTTTTCTCAAAGATTATTTTGGTGTTTCTTAAGTTGAATGTTACCCAAAGATTGCGAAATGGAGAATCAGACTTACCACAAATTTTACCAGTACCGCATCACCCGATCGACCTAAAGAAAACCACCCGATCGCACATTGGCAGAAATACACCAGAACAAGCATAATTTAACCATCGGTCATCGGTCGGTTATACTTGTTACAAACCGCACGGCAGGCGTGGGAGACTCCTCCGTCACACCTGCCATGCAGTTTTATTTAAAATTGTCCGATTGTGCATCCCTACACTAGGATAAAACAGGTTCGTAGTGAGAACTTTAGTCCTTCTTTCTTGCGAACTAAAGTCCTCACTACAAACCAATTCAATTCGAGGCGAGATTAATATCAGCCCATTTTTTTCTTCTTCCAAGCTTCCACAAACGGCAAAAACACCGACACCAACTCCTGCCGATTCATCACCAAAGTGGGAAAAGAAACCCTCCCGTAATTCTTCCCCACTTCCAGCGGAAAAATTGCCTGGGACTCCAGCGGTAGCCAAACCGCACCAGCAGCCTTCACAATTACCCAACTCCCGGCAATATCCCAAATTTTCGGAGTTGCTTCCACCCCTCCCATAGCCGCACCAGAAGCCACCATCAAAAAATTGTAACTAGCCATACCCAACATCCGAATTTTACTCGGAAGATGAGGCCCAATTCCCACACTCCGCGAACACAAATTAAAAATATGATTTCCGCTCATTTTATCAGCACTTGGGCGAATCTGCTTACCATTTAAAAATGCACCTTGAGGCATATTTGTCAATACATTATCGCCCGCCAAATCCTCTGCATAAAAACCGTGAAAAGTTTGATTCAGCAGCGGCAAATGCACACAGCCAAAAACCGGAGTTCCGCGATACAATAAACCCAAAGAAATCCCCCAAATCGGAATTCCGCGAGCAAAATTAGTGGTAGCATCCAAAGGATCGACAACCCAACACCATTCAGTATCAGGGAAAACGTGTTCTCCTTCCTCGCTCAATATTCCGTGATTGGGAAACGCAATTGCGATCGCACTTCTAATTTCCGCATCCGCCCAATTGTCAGATTGCGTAACCAAAGTGCCATCATCCTTTTCATCCGCTTGTGCAGAACCGAAATCTTTCAAAAACTGCTGTCCGATTGTCTTGACAGTAGTTTGAGAAAAAGTTAAAATAGAGTTCCAAAAATCTTTCATTTCACTAACAATTAAGGGAGAGGTTGGGGAGAGGGGGAGAGGGGGAGAGGGGGAGAGGGGGAGAGGGGGAGAGAATTATCGAATTACCAATTCCCATTCCCAATGACTACTGACTAATGACTACTGACTAATGACTAATGACTAAACCTTAGTCTAATTCATTTTCAAGAATAGTGGCGATCGCACTTTTAGCATTATCCTGAAACTCGGCAACATCCACCCTACTCAATAGCCAAACAGCCAGAATCATACCCACCGCCGGCACAGCAAAAACTAACCCGTAAGCCAACATCGGCACTCCAAACAAACTCCTGCCAAAATCCAAAATAGCACCGCCGCTAACCGTCGCCACACCCCGCGCCATCGCTTGCGACAAACCCCAAGCGCCAATGAAAGTCCCAGCCGTTTCCGCAGCAGTCAAATCCAACATCAAACTCAGCGCGCCCGTCGTCGTAATTCCTGAAGCTAATCCGAAACACATCAAAGCCGACTTAAACACAATTGGATTACCAGTAAATCCCGATAAAATAATCAAACCAAAACAAGCAGCCACCGACAAACAACCCAACCTAATTGTATTTTGCTTGCCGATGCGCGGCACAATAAAAAAACCAGTGGTTCCCAAACCTAAAAGCACACCAGTACCGTAAATAGCATTCAACCGCGTAGTTTCCGAAATCGGCATCTTAAAAATTTCCCCGCCGTAGGGTTCCAAAACCGCATCCTGCATGAACAAACAAATCGTCATCACCAGCAGGAAAGTAAAAAATAAACCGGTTTGACGGCTAGCAGTCAAAATTCGCAGCGCACTTCCCAAAGTAATTTTATCTTCTCGATTCACTGCGAGCGATCGCGCCCCGTAACGCGAATACTTTTTCTCAACCCCAAAAGTCGCAATCCCCACCAACAGCAAAACCACCGCCGGTACTTTCACAAACAAACCATTAATCGAAGCCTGCAAAACTTCTCGCGGTACATCCCCATCAATCTGCTTCAGCAAACCGCTGCTGACAATCGCCCCGATAATAATACCAACCATCAGCATCGACCACACCACACCCACCAACTTCGATCGATCCTCCTCATCGGAAACATCCACCAACAAAGCAGCAAAAGGAGTCGAGCTCGAACAAATCGCGATACCGTAAACTGCAAAAATCAAACCCAACAAACCCACCCAACCGTAAGTCGGAGTCGTCCATCCCACAGCATCCAAACTAGCTCCCAAGCGCCACATCACCTGCACCGCCAAAAAAGCCGAAATTACAAACAAAACACTTCCTACCCACACGTAACCCGTGCGGTGATGCCCAAACAAAGGCTTAGCATCCGACATTTGCCCGAACCACACCCTAGCCGGCGCCACAAACTGGTGCATCGCCAGAGTACCCGCCACCACAGTAGCCGGAATCGCCAACTCCTTAATCATGACGCGATTGAGCACCCCCAGGGTCAAAATCGACATCATGCCCAGCCCCATCTGAAACAAACCCAGCCGGAACATAGTCAGCAAATTAACCCGCTTTTGGGCCGCAGTCGCGGAATCTGTTAATCTAGAATCTGGCAAACGGTCGATCGACATAACTATTCAAAATAAACACAGCATCAGCATTCATCGTAACTGATACCAGTTAAAAAAATAATGCAACTGTACGCCCGTGCTGCCAACCCAGACACAATTATTTATTCCCAATCTAAAATTTAAAATCTCAAATCTCAAATGGTATGATAAGCTGTGTTGCATTTAAATTGTATATTTCGACGATCGATTAAAAATCGTCTCCCCCTCTCCCCCTCTCCCCGTCTCCCCCTCAATCACCATACAGAATTGGGATGCACAACAGCTTATATCGCCACCAGCCGCTTTTCCTCCTCCAGCTAGAAGCTCAAAAGCGATTATTTATATAAAAATAATAGACAATAAAGAATTGTGGATTTACCAACCGTGACAACCATTACCCTAGGACAAAACGGCCCAGCCGTCATTCCCCTGTGCGTCGGAACTTGGGCGTGGGGCGACAAACTATTTTGGAACTACGGCAGCAACTACGGTGCCGCCGAAGTAGAAACAGCATTCAAAACATCCCTAGACAGCGGAGTAAACTTTTTCGACACAGCCGAAGTCTACGGTAACGGCTTGTCAGAAGAATTGCTGGGACAATTTATCAAAAAAACCAGCCAACCCGTGCAAATAGCCACCAAATTCGGCCCCGTACCTTGGCGGATTACCGGAAAATCAGTTTCCGACGCCTTGAGTGCCAGCTTAAAACGCTTGCAAGTAGAACAAATAGCCCTCTATCAAGTGCACTGGCCCTTCAGTTTTTTGCTGAGTCAAGAAACCCTGATGAACGCCTTAGCAGATGAAGTAAAAAAAGGCAGAATCCAAGCAGTAGGAGTCAGCAACTATTCAGAAGAACAGATGCGCGAAGCCCACAAAATATTAGCAGCCAGAGGCGTTCCCCTAGCAACAAATCAAGTCCGTTACTCATTGCTATCTAGGCAAGTAGAAAAACAAAAAATTGTCACTGCAGCCTCGGAATTGGGAGTAACAATTTTAGCTTACAGCCCCTTAGCCCAAGGATTGCTGACAGGCAAATACACCGCCCAAGAACAACCGACAGGAGCCCGCAAAATGGACTCCCGCTTCAGCAAAGCCGGGATTGAGAAAATCGAATTAGTCATGTCCACCTTGCGGAAAATGGGTAGAAAGCGCGATCGCACGCCCGCCCAAGTTGCCCTAAACTGGTTAATAGCCCAAAACGGAGTCATCCCCATTCCCGGCGCCAAAACTGCAAAACAAGCCGAAGAAAACGCAGGCGCATTAGGCTGGACTTTAAGCCAAGATGAAGTCAACCAACTAGAACTAATGACACGTCCCTGGCTAGAATAGATTTGTTGACTGTTGACTGTTGACTGTTGACTGTTCGCTGTTGACTGTTCGCCGTAGGTTGGGTTTTACTTCACTCTACCCAACCTACAGTTCACATTCTTCTCCCCTCTTCCTTCTCCCTCCTTCCTTCTTCCCTCTCCCCTCTTCCCTCCTTCCTTCTTCCTGACATCCGTTACATCCGTTACATCCGTTACAGAATCCGTTGCCGAACTTCCTTCTTCCTTCTTCCTTCTTTTTACTATGAAACAACTATTAACTGACTGGGGTTTTACCCGCGAAGGCTTGCGCCAGAACAGCCGCGGCGAATATTTAGTATTGCTGCAAGGAGCATTACTAGCAGGATTTGCCATTTTACCAGTTTATCAAATACCTGGATTCAAAATACAATCAACTCAATTAATTTATGTTACCTGGTTTCTGGCAGTTATGCTCGGTTTGGGTGCATTAATTTTAATCGTCAAAGGATTGATAGACTTAGGAAAAAACCTCACACCTTTACCCTATCCCATAGAAAACGGAGAATTAATCCAAACAGGCATTTACGGAATAGTGCGGCATCCATTATACAGCGGCTTAATTTTAGCAGCTTGCGGTTGGACAATTTTTCAAATGAGCATATCGCACTTAATCGCCACTGCAATTTTATTGATATTTTTTGATATCAAAGCCAATCGTGAAGAAACCTGGTTGAGTGAAAAATATCCCGACTATTCAGATTACCGCCAGCGAGTAAAAAAACTAATTCCCGGAATTTATTAAAAGTTTTAGATTGCGGTTTGAATCAAGCGTTCTATGATATATTCGACGATCGCAGGCTGTAGCATTAAAGTTGTTGGTGCGCTATCATTGAGCGATCGCCGATCTTCGATGAGCGATCGCCCCGCCAGCGCCTCCAATGCTTCCATTAGTTGCCGTCCCGAAACTTTGGGCCAAATTTCAGCTTTTAGCTTCGCAGGAGTCGCCGCTTCTTGGTTAATGGCCAACCAGTACATGATTTGTTGTTGCAGGGGGGACAGGCGATCGAACTGGCGATCGAGCAAATCCCACAAATCGCTAAAAACAGTATTTCCTTGCAATAAAAATGCCTGAATATCACCGCCAAAAAGTGTTTGAATAGTCGTGGCTGCAAGTTTTATAGCCAGGGGATTGCCACCAAAGTAGTTGACAATATCTCTACTTTGTAGTAGCGTTGCGTTTAATCCTTTATCGGCGAAGATTTGCTGGCATACAGGCGGTGAAAGGCCGAAGAGTTTGAGCGATCGCACGGGCAAATTTTCGCCCGATCGCACAGCGAACCCGCCCGGTTGTTCTCGCCCGGTTAAAATCAAACAACTTTGGTGCGATTCGTCAGCAATGCGGGCAATTAACAGTCCGTAATCTTCATAGCCTTGTTGGTATTGTCCGCTGCGATTTCCCCCTTGCAAAATCGACTCCAAGTTGTCGAGAATTAACAAACAGCGTTTTTGCCGCAACTGTTCCATGAGAGCAGAAATAGAGTTATTTGTCGCCGATGAATTAGTTAAAATCGGTAAAATATTGCTGAGGATAACATCTAATCGCGGTGCTTGCAGCAAACTGCGCCAAATCACAAATTTAAATTGAGATTGAATTTGCTGAGCGAGTTTGACAGACAGAGAAGTTTTGCCGATACCGCCAATTCCAAAAATACCGATCGCACGGGTAGAATTGCCGCTAATCCAAGTTTCTAATGTTTCGAGTTCCTGTTGGCGGTTGTAAAAAGAAGAAATATCGATCGCTTCTCCCCAATCTTGGATGCAGTTATCTGGTACGCTGCGATGCTGGTAGCGGCGCAAGACTGCTTGAAGATTTTGTTTTGAGACTTTTTCACCGATGATTTGAGAGAGATTTTGCCACAAATGCGAACCGACTTGTTTAATATAATCGTGTTCGTAAAGCAAGCGATCGGCTATCTCTTGATAAGAATGTCCTTCCCAAGTTTCCAGAAAGACGAGGGATTGAACGTCATTGAGTTTTTGCTTTTTGTTTGCGGATTGTAACAAAATGTCGATTAGGGCGATCGCCTCTTGTCCTTTCATAAATTGTCAGGTTGATTTATTCAGTATATTTACCGAATATTCTGAATGGGGGTTGTTTTTCAGGATAGAAAACAAATTTATTAAATTAACCGCAAGGTAGTCCCTTTTATACTCGGCGGTTGAAACCGCATTTATACAAACGAATTCGGTCTTCACCTACTAAGAAATAAGGGGGGTATTTAATCAGGATTTGGGATGAGGTTAATTCCACAATCTAAAACTTGTGCTGAGCGAAGCCGAAGTATCTCAAATCTCAAATCGATTAAGGGAATTTACGTAAGTTTACAAAAGCCTGTCACTTTTTCTCACCGGCAGGGCGATCGGGTTTGGTTATTCTTTAAGAGTTAGTTGATTTGATAACACTCATGGCAACAGTTAAAAACATTATTCAAACTCATGCAAATGGTACTTGTAGTACAGAATCGGTGAAGAAACTTAGCCTTCAAGTCATTGATGAAATGAACCTGCTTATTCCCAATGTGCTAGTTAGCTTTGATGATTTGGACGTGTCAGGTGACGACGCAACAGTTAATTTTTTTTTACAACCCAAGGCAAAAGATGCCTTGCGACGTGCGATTAAAAAAAGAGGAAAAACACTCAGACTTAATTCGGCCTATCGGACTGTTGTCCAACAACATATTTTATTCAGTTGGCAAGGTTCTCAATGCGTAAGTATAGCTGCAACACCGGGAAAGAGTAACCATGAAGATGGTTTTGCTATTGATACCCCGGATTTTGAAGCATGGATACATGCTTTGGAAGCAGAAGACTGGCAGTGGTTTGGTGATTCCGATCCGGTGCATTTCACCTACATGGGTGGAGGTGTTCGAGATGACATTGGAGACATTGGAGTCCAAGCTTTTCAGATTCTTTGGAACAAACACAATCCCCAGGATTTCATTGATGAAGATGGTGACTACGGGCCTGAAACTGCCGCACGTTTGGATCGATCGCCCGCCAACGGTTTTGCAATAGCAAGACTTCTCAAGCTGATAACTCCGCCAATGAATGGTGAAGATGTGCGAAAAGTGCAACAAGCCCTGTTAACAAAGGGTTTACTCAATGCTTCTCAGGTGAATGGGGTTTTCAACGAAGCGACAAAACTCGCAGTTGAAATATTCCAGAAACGCGAAGGCTTAGGGATCGATGGAATAGTCGGCCCGCAAACTCACAAATCATTAAAAATTTCGGTATAAATTCCGGAAACTTTCAGGGCGAATCTACAGAAATTCATTATTACTACTTGGAAATTTGAATATGGCGATCGAAAAAGTTGAGTTACAAATCAATGACGGGATTATTGATACCCCTCACCTGATTGATGATGTCGAAATCCTACAAAAACGCTTGAAAGATTGGGGATTATTACCAAAAGATGCCAAAATAGACGGTCTTTTTGGGTCTGTCACTAAGGCAGCAGTCGAGCAATTTCAACGAATGCGCTCTGCCGATCGCAGCCCATTTGTTCCAGGCGGATTAAAGGTAACAGGCAAGGTCGATCGCAATACCTGGGCTGAGTTGCTGAAGGTGAAGCTAGAAGATATCGCAATAGTTAGTCGCACACCCAAGATTTGGGATATGCCAGGTGGCTTCTCTAGCGTTGATAATATTTTAGATATTGCTCAATGCCCATCCGAAATTCGCCCCTTTGCTAAGAAAAATTTGCCTATTGTCCTCAATCAATGTATCAATGATGGCGTCACCGATCGGGGGCAAATTGCCTATGTTTTTGCAACTGCTGAACATGAATCCCACTTTGGGCGGTTCATGATGGAATTATCTGATGGGTGGTATCTGGAAGGTCGCGAAGATTTAGGGAACACTGAACCCGGTGATGGTCCTCGCTTCAAAGGAAGAGGTTTCGTCCAAATTACAGGTCGTCGCAACTATCAAATCTGGAGTGAAAAACTGGGAATTAATTTGATCGATCGTCCAGAACAAGCCGCTCTCCCTGAAATTGCTGCCATCATTTTAGTTCGAGGAATGCGCGATGGTAGCTTTACGGGTGTAGGTTTGAGTGATTTCATTGCGGGCGGTAGTCGCGATTTCTTTAACGCTCGAAGAATAGTGAATGGACTAGACCATGCTGATATCATCGCGCAGTTCGCTGAGTATTATTTCAAAGCTATAGCCTAAAAAATCAACAAGTTGGAGTCATTTTTTATGCCATTTACAGCAAAAGTTGTAACAGCAGAAGCGTGGGGAGCCAGACCGCCAAAATCTGGAAAATTTCCTTTCCAAAGGACTATTCCCCGCTATGTCATCGTCCATCATACAGACAACCCAAACCCTCCCAATGATGCCTCAAGAGGCACAATTGAAGGCGCACTTTGGTTAGCGCGAAACATTCAAACATCTCACATGGATGGGCGTGGTTGGTCAGACTCAGGACACAACTTCTTAAATACCACTGGAGGGTTAATTTTAGAAGGTCGGCACGGTTCCCTAAATGCTGTAAAACAAGGGTTTTGTATCCAGTCAGCCCATGCAGCACAAGACCCAGGAAAATTAGCCAACGGCAATCAATCTCCTGGTATTGAAAATGAAGGCAATTTTATGACCTTCCAAATTGGTCAAAAGCAATGGCAGAGCCTTGTAGAACTTTGCGTTTCATTATGCGATTCTTGCAATATTAGTCCGCTTAATATAAAAGGACACAGAGATTTCAGCAATACTGATTGTCCGGGTGATTTGCTGTACAGTCAACTTCCTGTTTTGAGAAAACAAGTTGCTGACAAGCTAGGTCTGGAATTCACGCCAGAAGAGCTAGAAAATGATTCGCAAGTTGTGGATCTAAAGTTTGGCTCAACAGGTTCAGCCGTTATCAAACTACAACAGCGATTGCGCGATCGGGGATTTAATCCAGGAGCAGTTGATGGTGTATTTGGTGAAAATACACAAGCGGCTGTAAAAGCTTTTCAGCGTTCTGTTGGAATTGAAGATGATGGAATAGTTGGTAGCCACACTCGAACTAAGTTAGGACTTAGTTAAACTTTAATTATTTAGGAGGTTAATCAAATGCCACATTCTTCTGGCCTTGAGACTCAAAAAAAAATTCGTAACAGGGAAAAGAGTAAGTAAAGTTGAGTTAGATGGATGATTAAAGCAGCCGGACGACGTGCTTGTAAAATCTGTTGTACTGACTGTTATCAGCATAAAGTGCATCTCCTTCAAATTGGTGCAATTTTAAAAACTAGAGGAAAATAAAAAATGCAATCTCAATCTATAATTCCAGAAAAAACAAAAAATTTAAAGGATGAAGTTAAAGAATTAACTCAATCTTCACTTGAGGACAAAAGGAAAGACTTAGAGAAGGAAGTTAAGGAATTAACTCAAGAAATGACTCGACTCAGACGAATCAATCGGAACTGGGATGGAGGTTTGACAATTACTACGATCGTTCTTACTTTAATAATTACCCTTTTATCTACCTGGGATCGAATAGACGAGCAAGACAAAAAGATAGCTACTGGTATTATAGGCGGAGTTATCGTTGCTATTCAATCAATTGGGAACGCATTTCCAGTTAAACAAAGAGCGGGAGCCTATCGTATTCTTCAAGCGCAAGCTAATAATTTGTTGACTGATGTTAAATATGTAGAAGGTACAGAAGAATTGAAGGCTCTTGAATTTCAGTTTTATTTATTAAGAAGTGATGCAGCAAAAACTGAAAACTAATAGATGGAATTATGGCATTTTTTTGTGTTAATCTTCAACAAGAAGTAGAGCCATAGATTTATCGCACCTAGTCACCCCTTCATCTCCCACCCAATAACGGGAAATGAAGGTTGCAGGCGCGATCGCCCTTTCTTCTAACAACTGACCACTGACAACTGTCAACTGACAACTGACATTCATTCCGGCCGCCTACCATCAGGCATCACCGCACCCTTTAAATTCGCCCCAGCTAAATTAGTATCCAACAGCAAGGCATTCCGCAGATTAGCCCCCTGCAAATTAGCACCTTCCAGATTAGCCATCCACAGATTAGCCCCCTCCAAATTCGCCCCCTCCAAGTCAGCATTAACCATAAAAATACCTTTCATAAAAGCACCTGTTAAATTAGCATTTTTTAAGTTACTCCCTCCCAAATAAGCATCCTCTAAAAACACATATTCTAAATTGCTTCCCTCCAAATTTGCCCCAGCCAAATTGCTGCTTATCAGGTAAACACCAGCCAAATTTGCTTGTTTCAAGTTAGCATTGAGCAAATTCGCACTCCACAAATTGGCATCTTTGAGGTTGGCATTTTCTAAATTGACCTCTTCCAGAAAAACAGCGCTCAAATTAGCCTCAGAAAGATTGCACCCCCGGCATTCTCTCGCTACAACGAATTGTCGGACTTGATGCTTGACTGAGGAACCATTGGCTGCGAAAATTATTAAACCTGTAGTTGCTAAGCCGATCGCCCAAAAAGTCGCCATCCCGATCGCACTTACAATCTTTCTTTGTGTCATGTCTAGAAAAATCCGCTCGCCGTCTAAAAAAAATTGCATAATTTCTAGTATTTGCAATCATTTTTTTCCTTCCCTTAGGAAAAAACAGTTAAAATTTAAATTCCTGACGATCGCCCTGATTGCAAGCTTAGCAATAATCGGTGTCGGGTGCGATCGCCTTTTCAAAAAATCCTTTCAACTCCCCGCCTCAGCCAAACAAGAACCCTGGCCAGTACAAACAGGCCTCCGAGTCAACATCCTCCGCGACAACATCCCAACAGTTAATCGCATAGTTTTAGTACCAGACGAAGCCACATTCTTAGCAGCAATCCAAAAATGGAATCTCAAAGGAAACTGGCCCATTCTCATCGAAGACAAAAAATACACGCCGATGTTTTTGGAGCGCTTCCAACCCGAAGAAATCGTCCGTTTACCGAGCATCAAACAGCAACTCCCAAAAAATCAAAAACTCCGACAATTAATGTTCAACAGCGCAGCAGCAGCCTGGAATGCCACGGATACTCAAACCTTAAAAGCAAAATGGACTGAGCTTGGCTGGGAACCCCCAGGAGTAGTAATTACTTCAGAAAACGACCCCGCACGTACAGCAGCAGTTGCCTTAGCAGCAGCCCGCGGTCAACCTTTAGTATTTCTCGAAGGTAACTTCGGAAAACCCAACGATAACCTCAATGATGCACAGTGGAAAAATCTGCAAGCAGCGGTTACAAAAGCCGTCGAATCCACCGGATATTTTTACTCTCAACTCGGAGACCCGATCGACACAATCACCATTGTACGCCAACTAGCAGTAAAATATCAATCCCCCAAAAACAAAGACGAACAATGGGCTGTTACCGACGGTTTGGGAAGGCATCCCAACGGCGAACGGTGGGCCGCCGCCGGCTGGATTTATGGCGAAGAAGTGCGATCGATCTATCAAGCCATGTGTGCCATATTTCTCGATAGCGAAACAGCCATGCTTTATGACAGTTACCCCAAAGAAGGAAATTGGGCAAAATATGAAATGGAGTCAGCCGCTAGCGAACTAAAAAGCATAGGCTTGAATGTCGAATTAGTGCAGCAACCAGAAGCTAGCCTGCAAAAGTGGCGTAGTTTAGCATCAAAACCGTGGACATTTGACTTAATATTGATGAATTCCAAAGGCTATCCAAAATCATTTCAAGTCGGTAACGGCGATGCTGTAGTTGAAGACATACCAAAACTGCAATTTCCCGCAGCAATTCACATGATTCATAGTTGGTCAGCATCCGCTCCAGATGATGCAAATACCGTTGCCAGCAGGTGGTTGGACAATGGCGCTTACGCATATGTTGGTAGCGTTGACGAACCTTTGTTATCTGCATTTCTTCCACCTAAAATAATGGTCGATCGCCTAAAACGAGGCGCGCCCTTTTTAATCGCAGCCCGTCAGCTAGAATCCCCTCCCTGGAAAGTCGCCACCATCGGCGATCCGCTAATATTGATCGCCAAACCCAGACCCAGAATTCCGGCCGCGCAACAACCAATCAAGTGATTTTAGATTTTAGATTCTAATGCAATAAACATCTTGCCAAAATCAAAAATATCTGAAATTGCATCTGCGTTCATCCCCGTTAATCCGCCAACATCTGCGGTTTTCTGTGTGAATTCAAAAACCGTGTCGTGGAATAAATCTAAAAGTCTTCAATTTTTCAATATAGTGAGCATACAATAATATCGAATCTACTGAGTTTCTGAATTTTTCATTTAAGCCCCTCATCTGTTCCAAACAATCAGCCATAAAGTACATCTTAATTAACATTATTCCCCAAAAAACATAACTATATGCTCGCGCTCTAAAGCACCAGATTCATCATTCATTCGCAATTCTTCAATCTAAAATCTAAAATCCAAAATATAAAATCGCATAGCTTGTCAATTCCCATAAAATCGCTCAAAATGAGAATTAAGAAATAAAATGTAATATTTATCTAACTTCTCAAAGAAGAATTAACCGTTAAATGAGAGCCACCCCTCCTGTGGATCTGCCGCCACCCCAGCCAACCGCAGAAACTCCCGAAGCCTCCCGCCTCAGCCCGCTGTTCAATCGTCTGCACCTTAGCCCGGAAACCCTCCTGCTCATCCTCTCCCTAGTCATAGGGGGAGTTACAGGCGCAGGCGTCGTCACCTTTCACTACCTGATCCAGTTCATCCACAGCCTGATGCTGGAAGACTTCATGGGCGCGATCGCCTCGAAAGGCCCTTGGACACTAGCCTGCATTCCCACCCTGGGCGGAGTCATCATCGGGCTGATGCGCTGGCGGTTTCGGGATTTTGGCCCAAATATGTCATCCTTAATTGCAGCCACCCGCGGTCTGCAAGAACTCTCCCCCCTCAAACCCATCACCAAAATGGTGGCCGCCTCAGTATCCCTAGGCACCGGCGCATCCCTCGGCCCGGAAGCCCCCAGCGTCGAAATCGGCGCCAACTTCGGAATGCTGCTAGCTCAAGTCTTGCAGCTCTCCCCAGACAGGCAGCGCTTGCTCCTCGGCGCGGGAGCAGCAGCAGGTTTATCCGCCGGGTTTAACTCTCCCATCGCCGGAGTCTTTTTTGCCCTAGAAGTCGTGCTCGGCAGCACCTTCGCCACTTCGTCAGTCAGCGTTGTCTTGCTCTCTGCCGTCGTTTCGGCGCTGATCGCTCAAATTTGTTTGGGAGCTCAGCCGGCCTTTGCTTTGCCTGTCTACGATGTTCGTAGCCCCCTAGAACTGCCGCTGTACATGGGATTGGGACTTTTGGCGAGCTTTGTGTGCCTAGCTTATACAGAAGCAATTCAATTTACCGATCGCTGTTTTCAAGGAAAAATCCGAGGATTTGGTTGGCTCGGACGACTGCCCCGCCCGTTTCATCCGATCCTCGGCGGCGCGATTGTCGGTTTAGTCGCTTTGCAGTTTCCTCAAGTTTTGGGCGTAGGCTACGAAACAGTGGAAGCGATGCTGCAAGATGTGAAATTTTCCTTACCTTTGCTGTTGTTGCTGCTATTGGTCAAATTAGCGGTGACAGCAATCAGCCTCGGCAGCGGTTTGGTGGGGGGGATATTCGCTCCGGCGATGTTTTTGGGAGCTTGTCTGGGTTCGGCTTACGGCATCTTTTTGGAAATGATCCCGGCATTGAGCGATCGAGTTGCAGGCCCTGCTGCCTACGCAATGGTGGGCATGGCCGCCATCCTCGCCGGTAGCGCCAAAGCACCGCTGACAGCCATTCTGTTGATGTTTGAATTAACCCGCGATTACAGGATTGTGTTGCCTTTGATGGCAGCAGTCGGATTGAGCGTTTGGTTGGTGGAGTTTGTCAACCGCCGATCGACCACTCACAGCCTTAACCTGCACCAAATGGGTGTAGATGTCGCTGTCAATTCCCCGATCGCAGCCAGAGAACAATTGCAGGATTGGGAAGATGTTCTGGGCGATCGCATCGTCACAGAACTAATTTCTTGCCAGCTCCCCATTGACGGCGAACAGAGCAGCGAAGAGTCTGAATTGGCGATCGCTAATGCACATTTACCCGAATATGTCAAGTCTTTGCCTGAAACAAAATCAGCAGTTTGAGCGCGATCGACACAGGCGTTGCCCCCAAATTTAGGCTAAAATGATCGAAAAGTATTCATAAAAAGCCTAGAGGCGCTGAGGTGAATCCTAACCAGGTAACTGCGAAAAACAAAAGTCAAAAAATCTCAGGAAAAACCCCCTTGGGTTCCGGTCATTACGGCTTGTTAGGGCTGCATCCTTCAGCCTCCGCGATCGAAATTAGGCGATCGTACCGGGAACTGAGCAAACTCTACCATCCCGATACCACCAACTTGTCGCCCTCCGTCGCCACGGCCAAATTTCAGCAGCTAAACAACGCCTACGCCACCCTCAGCAACCCAGAACGCCGCCTCGCCTACGACCTCAAAATAGGCTACTCTCGCGTGAACGTGATTCAGTCGCCCCCAGGCTTCAACACTCCGGTTTCTCGATCGCGTGAAAAAACTTCTAACTCGGCTTACCTAGACCCCACGGATCGCCCTCTTTCCCCAGGAGAAATATTCGCCCTGTTTATCATGGGATCTACTTTAGTCGGATGTTTGGTACTGGCGATCGCGATCGGCTTAATTCGCGGCAATTAAACAGTGCTGGCTGCAAAAATTGGTTTGACGCACTTACAAGCCTCTGGGTGCGGTGTGCATCGCCCTACCAAAGAAATGGGGACGCGAGCCTCCCCCTTCTAGGGGGACTTGATCCGGATTCTGGCAGAATGTTGATTATTCCTATGACGAGTCTGCTATTGTAGGAACAGGAGGAATAGAAAAATGCTTGTTCTCGAATTCAAGGCTTACGCAAAACCAAATCAGTTTCAGTCGATCGATGAAGCGATTAGAATTTGTCAATTTATTCGCAATAAATCAATCCGGCTGTGGATGGATGGTGGTGCAAAATCTTGGTTCGATCTTTCTAAGTATTGTGCGATTTGGGCCAAAGAATTTGACTTTGCGAACAAGTTAGGTGCAATGGCTCGACAGGCAAGTGCGGAGAGAGCATGGGCTAGTATTTCCCGATTTTACGAAAATATCAAAAAGGGTATCAAAGGAAAGAAAGTTGGCTTCCCCAAATTCCAAAAAGACTGTCGATCCGTTGAATATAAAACTAATTCTTGGAAGCTGGCATCAGATCGGAAATCAATTACATTTACGGATAAGTGCGGCATTGGCAAGCTGAAGCTAAAAGGGACTCGCGACCTCAATTTCTATCAGCCAGACCAAATCAAACGAATTCGACTAATTAAACGAGCCGATGGATATTACGTCCAGTTTTGTCTCCAAGTAGACCGAGTAGAACTCGCGACCATGACAGGCAAAACGATTGGATTAGATGTGGGACTTAAAGAGTTTTACACTGATTCAAACGGCGAAATGGTTCCCAACCCTAGATTTCTGCGTAGAGGTGAAGCACGATTAAAACGCGCCGGGCGTCTTGTAAGCCGGAAAGTAAAAGGTGGTTTGAATCGCCGTAAAGCTAGAGTGATTTTAGGTAAGCGACATCTCAAAATAAGTAGACAACGCAAAGACCATGCTATTAAGTTAGCAAGGTGCGTAATCACATCAAACGATGTAGTAGTTTATGAAGATTTGAGAGTGTCTAACATGATTAAAAATCACTGCTTAGCCAAATCGATTAGCGATGCTTCTTGGTATCAGTTCAGAATGTTCTTAGAATATTTTGGAAAAGTGTTCGGTCGGATTACCATTGCGGTGAATCCAGCTTACACAAGCCAAGAATGCAGCAGTTGTGGTTTTGTGGTTAAGAAATCTCTATCCACTCGAACCCATATTTGTCAGTGTGGGTGTGAGATGGACAGAGATCATAATGCCGCAATTAATATCCTCAATCGCGGGATAAGTACGACGGGGCACGTCGGAACTTCGATCTTTGAGATCGTAAACGCTTAGGGAGATTGGATCTCTGGGTCAGGTGCAAAAAAATGTTCTTGATTTAAGTCCGGTCTAAGATCTAAGAATCCTCGTACCTTCAGGTCGAGGAGTGTCAAATATACTTCCCTCTTCCCTCTTTCTTCTTCCTTCTTCTCTCTTCCTTCTTCCTTCTTCCTTCTTCCTTCTTCCTTCTTGCTTCTTCCTTCTTCTATAAAATCTTATGACTCTTCCTTCCGCTGATACTCCTTTATACAGCCATCCACTCCCGGAAATCGAGCAGTGGCTAATCAGTCGCGGCTGCGAGCAAGACCGGCAAGAACTCCACTGCTGGCAGATCGATCGACCTACCTGGAAAGCAGAACTCTTACTCGATATCGACCAAATCACCGTCCGCTACATTGACGGGGGGGGCGACGGTAAAGACATTCAGCGAGCCTTCAAATACTCTCTCTCGCGTCACGACATTGAAGATGCCGTTTTCTCAGGCCCCTAATTTGATTTTAGATTGGCGATTTTAGATTTTAGATTGGGGAATACAGTTCAGAATCGACATCTAATTAGGGCTTGCTGAATAATCGAGCACATATTGCCTCGTCTGAGTTTCGATACTGCGATCGAGAATAAAGTGCAAGATAAACAGGTAAAATAGATCAAAACCCGTGCATCACCCAGTGCGATCGTGTACAAAAAAGCTGAGCTTGCTCCTCCCTCACCCTCCGACTTTGAACTTCCCTCATGTGGAAGGTTGTCACCAGACAACCGTTGGGTCAAAATGGGCGAACTAATCCCGTGGTCAGAATTTGAATCAGAATATGCGGAAAACTTCCCCACAGAAAAGGGGGCACCAGCCAAATCATTTCGGATGGCATTGGGGGCATTAATTATCAAAGAAAAGCTGGGAATTAGCGACCGCGAAACTGTCGAACAGATCCGTGAAAACCCCTATCTGCAATACTTTATCGGTCAATCAAGCTATAGTAATGAGCTACCATTTGACCCATCATTATTAGTACATTTTAGGCAACGAATTACTCCGAACTTAATTAACAAAGTGAACGAACGCATGGTTGAAAAAATGCGCTCCATCACCCCAGTTAAAACTGAAAAAAAAAAGGATTCAGACGCTACAAATGAGTCACCCAATCGCGGCAAACTAATCATAGACGCAACCTGCGCGCCAGCCGACATTACCTATCCGACTGACTTAGGACTATTAAACAAAGCCAGAGTTCATACCGAAAAAATTATAGATATCCTGTATAAGCAGATCAAAGATCAAACCAACCAAAAACCAAGAACCTACCGCAATCTAGCAAGAAAGGACTACTTAGCATTAGCCAAGCAAAGACGACCAACTCGCAAGAAAAGAAAACAGGCAATTAAGAAACAACTCCAATACATCAAAAGAAATTTAGGTCATATTGAACAACTAATTGAGTCAGGTGCGGGTCTAGAAAGTCTGAATAAAAAGCAATATAAAACTTTGCTAGTTCTAACAGAAGTCTATCGCCAACAACAGTGGTTGTTTGAAAATAACAAACAGAGCATAGAAGATAGAATAGTAAGTTTAAGTCAGCCCCACATCCGCCCTATAGTAAGAGGAAAAGCCGGAAAAAGCGTAGAATTTGGAGCTAAACTATCGGCGAGCTGTTTTGAAGGATATGTATTTTTAGACCGGATGAGCTGGGATAATTATAACGAATCAGGAGACTTGAAAGCACAAGTAGAAGCTTATTATAGCTTCACAGGATATTATCCAGAGTCAGTTCATGCCGATCGCATCTACCGTACAAGAGAGAACCGAGCTTGGTGTAAAGAAAAAGGCATTAGAATTAGTGGCCCACCCCTAGGAAGACCTCCAGCGAATGTGAGTAAAGAAAAAAAACAGCAAGCCAAGGAAGATGAGAACATTCGTCAGGCAATTGAGGGAAAATTTGGGCAAGCAAAACGAAGGTTTAGCCTGAATCTGGTAATGACAAAACTGGAGAATACATCTCGTACAGCTATTGCTATCACTTTTTTAGTAATAAACCTTTCTACCTGGTGGCGCCGGGTTTTTTGTGTGTTTTTATGGGGTTCGGGGAAAACAACGCCTGTTTTTGGGTTTCAGATAATCTGCGCTTATATTTCCCTCAATCGGGAGGCAGGAAAACTCATGTCTAACTCTGGTTGAATAATCGATCACTCCCGATCACCAAAAAGCGATCAATTATTCAGCAAGCCCTATGTAGTGCTGTCCCCGCTGGCAGTGAGAGGCCACGAGTTCTTAAGATCGCACTCTCGACGATTCAAATATATAATTCCGATGCAACCGGAAACGATATAAGAACTGAATTCAGGTAATTTTTTAGGTCGATCGCACTAACTGCCGAAACTTCTTCTTAAACTTATTCTTATACACATAGATCGATCGCTGTAAATCCTCAACTTGCAGCGACATCTGGGCCGCCAAACCCGTGCGGTTCCAAACATCCTCCTGACACTTGCGGCGACAAAAATTCATTGGTTCCGAGTAAACTTTAGATGTCGATAAAGTTGGTTTCGGGCCGCACCAGTGAATCACAGTCGGCGAAGTGCGATCGGCCGCAGGCCCACTTTCTGCCACCGGAAACCGCTTTTTCAGCAAATCCTGGTCAAAATCCGGTACCAACAACTGCATATCCACATTTTCCACCCGCAGCCGATTTTCTTGCGCCGCCCGAAAAATCATAAAGTTCAAAAACCCCATTTCTCCGTACTTAAATATCCCCGGATTTGCCTCAGTAAAATCTAAAATTTCTACGTATTCTTCCAAGCTAAAAACACCACGTTTAGCAAAAAAAGTACCCGTGCAGAAATAGTTCGATCGCGATTCCGACCACCGAAACTTCGGAAAATACTTCTCAACGCCCGGAATATCAAAGAAAAATTCTGAAACATCCGCATCCGAGTAATCGTAACAAGGCTTGTCTACAATAAAATCAAATTCTTGAAAATTAGCCAACTTCAGAACATCGCCCCAGACGATGGTATCGGCATCCAAAACCATAAAATTTGACCAAGGACTTTCCCAGAAAGCAATCATTTTAGTTTTTCCCCAACCAAAACTTCTTTTCCTGAGCACCTCTTCAGATACCGTTGTGCGATCGATCACTCGTACCCCGTAAGACTTTTCCAAAGCACTCACAGAAAAAGTACCGTCAATCAGCAGACAAATCGGCACATCTCCCAGGAAATATCGAATGCTAGCACAGCAACCCTTAGCAAACAAATAATCCTGGTCGCAGCAGGCAATAATAATACCAAAATCTTCCATAACCCCTCATTCTTTTACTAAAATTTCCACCCACAGCGTTTGGGTTTTTTTGTTCCGACAGCACTATTTTTGAGTTGTGCATTTTTGCCAGCTTAGCATTAAACTCCTACGATCGCCTTACGCCAAAAACAGCCATCAAATCGCTAGAAAATTTCGGTAGAGTTGGTGTCTCAAGCAACAGAGCATTCCCGGCGTGATTGGATATTAAGCAACACCCATTGCAGCCACACTCATAAAACCCAAAAATTGTGTTAAAGTAGCAGGGAATTAAACTGGGCGACAGCTTGTCTCAAAAAGGACGATCGCCCTGGCAAGTCCCGAATGCTGGGATCGTCAGAGAGTCCAAATTGGTCAAGCCTAAAATTTGGCTTTTTTAGCTAGCGGGCGCGCGAACCCCCACACCTTACTCTTAGCTGGTGTGGGATGAAAGCCAGGGCGATGACGAATGGATGTCGGCTTTTGCCTGAACCATACTTTTGCCTTTGACATCGATGAGGAATCGCCAATTTTCAACAACAAAGCGAAAGAATCTGGTATGGTACAAACGGTTCATCACCCGCCCGAATTCTCGAACAGACAGGTTAAAGTAGCGGTGATACGCTTGCCACAGAAAGACCAGAGCTCGGGGAAAGAATACGCCTAACTGGTATGCCATTGCAGTAAATCCCCTGGTGTGTTCTACGAATCAAACAATGAACTCCTTGGGGCGCAGGGAGTCTGCCCGGATCGCACGCCGTGCGATGGGAGTGAGGACAAGATGGCTTGTCAAACCTCCGGACGCTGCATAAGACCAACATCATTCAAAAATGGTATAGGCAGCGGCGGTTGAAACGGGAAGCCCCGACTGTATGCTTCGCATAGCGTGTGGGTACGTCACCAGGTGATGATATAATCAACCGTAAGGTAATGTGGGCTTGACCTGAATAGATGCCTGGGCCGTAGAAGGGGCCAGCCCCTACGTTCAAGCGGGAACTAAACACGCCTACTGTGAATCAGCAGCTATGGATATGTTCTATTTTGGCAGTTGTTATTGTCAGCAGGCAAGCAACCACAAAAATTAGCAGTTGAGAATTGCTGATCAAGTTGAATTTATAGTGTGAAGGTGTGAGGAAAATGAACAGAATTTTTTGGAATTTATTGCTAGTATCCCCGGCTATTCTGGGGCTATCATCAGTTGTCAGTGCCAGTGCGATCGCCACCGAAGCGACCGCAACCGCTGAAGCCAACCAAGTAGCCACAGCTCAGTCATCTGAGTCAAAAATTGCAGAACCAGTTGCAGCAACCCCTGCTGCCCCAGAAAAGCTGGCTTTAAACAGCATCGCTCCGGCCTCGGCAGACGCCCAAAAACTGGCAGCAATCGCACCAGAAACCAGCGCCACAGCACTGCAAACAGCAGCGATTGATATCAATGCAGCAGCCCCCATCGCCCCCGCCACCACAGCGGCCGCGACCGAGCCCCTAGCTGCTGCCACCACAGCGGCCGCGACCGAGCCCCTAGCTGCTGCCACCACAGCCGAACCATCGCCCCAAGCCTCAGACTTGGCAGTGGAAAGCACCCCGGCAGCAACCGCCAAAACTGAAGTGCCAGCAATTGCTAGCACCCCAGCCGCCAAGGTAGAAATTGCTCAGACAGCACCCGCAGGCATGGGTGGCCCGATCGTCCCAGCAGCACCCCAAGCCCTCCCCGCCGAACCATCTGGAGCCATGTCCCAAGTGACATCGGTCTCTCAACTTTCCGACGTGCGGCCGACAGACTGGGCATTCCAAGCCCTGCAATCCCTAGTCGAACGCTACGGTTGTATCGCAGGCTATCCCGACGGAACCTACCGCGGCAACCGCGCCCTGACTCGGTACGAATTTGCAGCCGGCGTCAACGCTTGCTTAGACCAAGTAACCAAGCTAATTAGCTCATCAACAGGTACCTTCGTCACCAAAGACGACTTAGCAATCCTGCAACGCCTGCAAGAAGAATTTGCAGCCGAACTGGCTACCCTGCGCGGACGAGTAGATGGCCTAGAAGCTCGCACCGCAGAACTCGAAGCCAACCAGTTCTCCACCACAACCAAACTGGCAGGAGAAGCCGTTTTTCTCGCCAGCGACACCTTCGGAGATGGTGTTGGGCTGCGGGACGACAAAACTGTGACCAACCTCGGCTACCGAGTGCGGTTGAACTTCAACACCAGCTTCACGGGTAAAGACTTGCTCAGAACCCGCTTGCAAGCTAGAAACATCGCCAACTACGGTGCAGCAACTGCCACTGGTACGAACATGGCTCGCGTCGCCATCGACGGCGAAGACGGCAGCCAATTCTCCCTCGATCAATTGTGGTATCGCTTTCCGGTAGGCAACGCTACAGTCTACTTCGGCCCGAAAGGACTGAGGCTCGATGACGTTGCTGAGCTTACTGCTCCCTTGGAAAGTAGTGGCAACGGTGCTCTCTCCAGATTTGGACGTTACAACCCAGCAGTGTTCCGCGGTCCCGAAGGAGCAGGTGCTGCTCTGAAATACAACTTGGGTCCCGTGAGAGCCACAGCAGCCTATCTTGCCTCCGACGGCGACGCTCCCGACCCAGCCAACGGCCGGGGCATTGCCGACGGTTCTTTCAGCGCTTTGGGTCAGCTCAACTTAAATCTGAGCCAAGCATTTGACATTGGTGTTAGCTACAACCACAAATACAATCGGGGAGGCGATGTTGGGATCATGGGCGGTACGGGCAGTGCCTTGGCTAACCGCCCCTTCGGTCAAGCATCGACTACATCCAATAACTATGGGGTGCAAGTTAACTTCAAACCCAGCCGCCGCTTCCAGCTTGGCGGTTGGTACGGTTACACGAAGGCTCAGCAAGAACGGGGCGGCCACAATGACGCTACTGTTCAGAATGGTGCTGTTTTCTTGGCGCTGCCAGATTTTGGTAAGCCTGGGAACCTCCTCGGTTTGATCGCCGGCGTACCGCCAAAAGTTACTGAGAGCGATGTCGCCAGAGACCGCAACACCTCTTATCACTTAGAGGGTTTCTATCGCTTCCAAGTGAATGACTTTATTTCGGTGACACCGGGCGTTTACGTGATTCTGAATCCCGAACAAAACAAACGCAATGACGATATCTGGGTAGGAGTCCTGCGGACAACCTTTAGTTTCTAAGGTTTCCAGACATCTAGTTAGAGCTAAAAGCGGCAGTCACCTGCCGCTTTTAGTTTTTGGTCATTAGTCAGTAGTCATTAGTCATTAGTCATTAGTCATTAGTCATTAGTCATCAGTCATCAGTCATTAGTCATTAGTCGGTCAACTGTCAACTGTCAACTGTCAACCCTTCTCTTGCGCTCTTCGGGCAAGCTGACAACTGTCAACTGTCAACTGTCAACTGTCAACTGTCAACTGACAACTGACAACTGTCAACTGATTATGAATTTTGCCGACAAATCCCGAATACGGATGTGTAGCCGTGCAGAAATGTGCTGCCGCCGACGGGGCCGATTTCGCCGTTGCAGAAAAAGCCGCTCAACGGGATGTTTTTGAGGTATCTGCCGAACAGTCGTGAGTCAAAATTCGATTGGCCATAAAGCCCTTCGCCGCGCCCCAGACAAGAGAACATCAAGGCACCGGCGCTGGATGTACCGCTGTACTCGGCCGCCCGCTGATGGCGATCGAGCAGCATTTCTAGGTCTTCTGCGGAGGTGCGCGCGTCCCGCAGGTGGAATTGGATGCGCTGTCCGGGACGGACTCGATCGCCGATCGCAATTGCCCCCACTTTTGGATCTACTCCCAACAGATTGCGGATTAAAAAATCTCCCGGCTCTAATTTAAACTTGAATTCATCGCTGACTAAGCCGACAAATAACGAGTGCTGCGCTAATTCTTGGTCTGCTTGGCTCAAAGTTTGAACTAACTCTCGCAGGGCCTCTAAGGGCGATCGCTCGACACTCCTGGTGCCGATATCGTCGGTTTGTTCTTCGAGTTTGAGCACAATATTGCGCTCTCCTTCCGTCACCCGATAAGGATGCCCGATCGGTCTACAGCCTTGTGCAACGATCGTTTCCAAAACTATATTCCCGCTCAAAGCCACTCCCACCGTCCCTTCTCGGTAAAGCTGATAGTCGCAAAACAGCGCCGCGCCCCTGCCCGCACCGTCCCCGCCGGCGAGTCCCCCTACCTTCGGCGCACCCGGATACGCATAATCTAGCCCTTGCAGCAAATCGTTAATTTTTGCCGAAAAAGGGTCGGCCAAGATGATAAACTGCGGTTCTTCGTCGGCTGGCACGCCCAACAAATCCACCCAAGTATCCGGCGGACTGTCTAAGTCCGGTAGTTCTTCTGCACTGATGTGAAATGTTCTGACGTTTACTCCCGGTAAGCGGGCGAGACTCAGGCTGACTGCTGGAGAACCCTCTACTTCTTCGGTGAGCCCGCCCCGATTCGTGCCAATGACTCCTCCACCGCCACAGCCCAGAATCGCAGGCACTGGCAGTAATTCTTCGAGTAAAGGCATCAGTCGAGAATACTCGCTGGCAAAGGCAGATGAGATAAAAATCAGCGCTAAATCGGCCGGGCCTTCTAATTCGCGATCGGCTTGTTCTACAACTTCTTTGAGGGCTGATTCCAAAGACGGACGGGTTGATAAGGCGCTGACCCATTGCATTTGGTTTTGCTTGTCCATAAGGCGAACTTTTTTATAAAACTATGTCTTACATTAGGCTAACCGGAACTGGCCACTGGCGGGACGGTTTTCTGGGGCGATCGATTCCCTTCCCTGGCCGTTCTTGTGTTAACATAAGTTAACATGAGTCTCGAATCAATCTGTTGAGTGTTAAATGCTGTCTTCAGCGAAATCTTAAAAGATAAAGCTCAATACAGTTTGACACCACAACTTCCTGTAATGTTTTTATCAAAAGTCAGGTCGGCTCGACCTGCATTGATGCCTGTGGACTAGAATCCGCCGATCGGCTAAAGTAAAGCAGGAAGTAGAGACCGCTACTGCGATCGCAGTTATGGATGGTTTTTATCTGGGCTGCCACAGCAGCGCATCTCAAGCTAGTATTAGTTGAGGTCGCCAGAGCGAAACTGCAAGTCAAACACAAGCTAACATCCAAAAAGAAAACCTTTCTTAGTCAATAAGTTTATGACAACAACACCCGCGGGCAACATCGAAGAAAAAATTGAAGAAGAACTAGAAAGCGCTCGTACCGTCTGTGACATCAAGGGCGCAACTTCCGGGGAATGCGCTGCGGCGTGGGACGCAGTTGAAGAACTGCAAGCTGAAGCTTCCCACCAAAAGCAAGTCAAACCTAAAAATTCTTTTGAAAAGTATTGCGACGACAATCCTGACGCTGCTGAGTGTCGCATCTACGACGAATAAGCGAGGAATTTAGCTCCTTGTCTTCCCTCCCGCGCCGAAATTTAGCTTTTGGCGCGGGATTCTTTCATCGGTTTATAAATTACCTTGTCAAGAAGACCGGGCGGTTGAAACCGCGTCTACACAGACAAAACCCACTCCAAGCGGGTTGAAGAACCGATGTTTGAAATTAAGTTGTTTTCTTTACACCGCGTCGGCGGACTACCCTTCCCGAAGGCTAACGCCTACGTTTGACAAGAAGCGGTTTCAACCGCCGTCTTATCTTCTTGAGCGCTTTTGTAGTAGAATCTGTCACAAATAAGTGAGTATATTTTCCCCAATATGTTGAGTCTTTTATTAGCAGCCACCGGGCCTTGGTTTCAACCGCTTGTCTGGATGGATTACCGCTTGTCAGTGTTATTAACAATTTCGATCCCGCTGGTAGTGCTGATTTGGGCTGTTTTTGCAAAGGCTGATGCGATCGCCCGTTTGTTGATGATTTATTGGCGAGTGGCGAGTTTGCTGGCAATTACACTTTACCTGATGATGGCTGCGATGCCTCTGAGCTTTGTGTCGTCAGTGATGGGTAGGGCTTTGATTCCTGCTTGTCTATGGTTTTGGCAGGATTTAAACGAGGAAATTGCCGATCGCCCCCAGTCGTCTTTAAAACTGGCCTTTACAGCTTGGCGGTGGGCGATTACTGTTTACAGCGGTTTGGGCGCTCTAGTTCAAATTCCCTTCTTAACCTGTGCCTTTAAATCCCAAAGTCAGGTAATTGACGAACCTTTCTGCCGCATTTGGTTAGATCCACCTTGGCTGTACAAAGAGATGTTTCACGGTAGGGCAAACCCTCAATTTTTGGGATTGTTGGGTCTGACAGGTTTAGCAATTTATGTGGTTTACTTGTCATACTTTGTGGTAATTAGATTGGGGAAACAGGGGAGGTCAGCTACCGGAAATTAAGTGGATTTTAAGTAAGTATTTGCCTCCTAAATTTCAGCGAAAGTCTTCAACAAAAAACTTAGAAACCAAAAAAATCGGGGCATATCTACGAAAAGATCCAACTAACAAGAGGATAGCTGACGTGACAGTAATGTTATTGGAAAAGACTGTGATTGATAGCAAAGAAGCATACTTAGAATGCTTAGAAAAGCTGATTTGGGCGACGGATCGCCTAAACGTAAAAGTCGAACCAACTGAACTCGCTCGGATTGCCGAACTGATAGTTGAGCCGATGACCGGGCCCTGGCGGTTTTTTCACACTCCCGAACATATTTTTGAGGTGGGAGGAAATGAAGATGCGATCGAGGTTTTGGCAGCTTTATTTCACGATATCGTCTACGTGCAAGTCGATCGCAGCATTAACTTTAACGTCAGCTACTACATCACTCCTGTTACCAAAGAGGTTAACAAACAGCTACAGATTCGCGATCGATCTGAACTGTCTGCTGATGCTACATTCGAGATGGTAATGCTGGTATTCGGTTTTGTACCCGGAGAAGTGCTCAATCCCTTCGCCGGACAAAACGAATTTCTCAGCGCTGTGGTGGCGGCAAAAGCTCTCGAACCATTTCTCAAACGCGAGCAATTGCTTCAAATTGCAGGCTGCATTGAAGCCACAATCCCGTTTCGCGCCGCCGCCGAGTCGGGAATCACAGCAAGCCAGCGCCTTTATCACCGCTTGCAAGCAATAACTAACCTGTTTAACCTCAGTTTGACTGACGAGGAAATGCGGGAAACTGTGAAAAAAGCTGTGCGAATTGCTAACCGGGATGTGATCAGTTTTGCTTACCAGAGTTCAGCCATTTTTTTGGCAAATACCTGGAATTTACTGCCGGAAACTAATCACAATCTCACCTGCTGCGGTTTTTACACGGTTCGCGACTACCGAATTGCTTTGCAGAAGATGGAGGGTTTTCTGAGTTATCTCAAGCCAGAGGTGATTTTCCGGCAGTTTGAGGGATATCCAGACGATCGCACATATCAACGCTGGGAAACTACCGCTAAGTACAATCTCCAAATTGCCCAGCTTTATCTGGGATGCAAACTGGCTGCTATCGCCCTGCTGGAAGCCCTTTCTTCGGGTTTGGGACTCGATGTTTCTCTGGTGATGATGATGGGAGAACTTCCAGATAGAGCCGCTGGAGGCATCCGTCTGGAAAGCTTTTTTCCAGAAACAGATAAACCTCACCAACCTCAAACTGCTTTAGAAACGGAAGTATTGAATTTATTAGAAAATGGGCGGGCGAAAAGCAGTTATAA
Source organism: Microcoleus sp. A6-C6 (assembly GCF_036705955.1). Lineage (NCBI taxonomy): Bacteria > Bacillati > Cyanobacteriota > Cyanophyceae > Oscillatoriales > Microcoleaceae > Microcoleus > Microcoleus sp. A6-C6. The sequence continues at coordinate 93,079 of NZ_JAUBVR010000006.1, forward strand.
TACCGATTTGGAAAACTCGCCCCTCACAACATTTATCGTCAAAATTGTGGGTTTTGACGAAATGCGCTATCAGTGCGATCGGGCTAAGGAGTTTTTTCGGGAAAATTTGGCAGCCGATAACTTTATTTCCGACTTTAACCCAAGAGTTACAGAAATTGTCGTTGACTCAATTCTCAAGTTGTTTGAAAGCCGCAAATCTACGATCTACCGATACTACGATATCACTTCTGAGTTAAAGTCCAAACCCCAGACCAATTTTCCGGTACGCCCTTCTCAATCAAATGGTTGACATTATCTAAAAATTTCTCGGAAATTATCAAAGATACGACCTATAACTTAGTGAGACTTTCCAGACGAGAAGCTAAATTCACATTATCCGAAAAAGCATCTCCCTGCATTCTCTCCGCTTCCCCAACTATGCCCACCATCATGTGTCCGAAATGCACTCCTACGCCGACTTGAATCGGTTGATATCCGGCGAAGGATGTTTGTAGTTGAGATGCCATGCTGCTAAAGGATTTGGCTAGCTGGCTTACTTCGTCGGTGCGATCGACATCGATCTCTAATATAGCGGTACTCAAGCGTGGTGAGGTATGCCCTATGCCCTATGCCCACGGAAGCCTATGCCCTATTCCGAAAGCGTACCTGATCTTTCTGAGAAAGGCTATACCTCATGCTATAAATCTATGCTACACAATTATTCCCTGAAACTTTACATAATTAAGTTCGGCCTCCTAGAATGTCTAATTAAGTCAACTCTCAACCCTCAACTCTCAACATCCATCTGTTACATCCGTTCAATCCATTGTGGAAATTCCTTTCTTCTGTCACTCATTTAAGCTACCCCAGATAAGTGTCACTAAAAAAAGCGACTGTTAAAGCACTTTCCTCCACAGCTACAACTGGGGAATAGCAAGTTCAAACAACTCGCAAACCACTAATCCCCAATCAAACCATGCAAACCACAAACGAAATTCAAGCTCAATTACCTATGTGCTCTTCCTTGCCCACACTGGAACGAAATCATAGCAGCGCTTCCAATAAAGACGTGCGCTATCTCCAACAATCCTTACTAAAAAAAGGATATCCCGTAGCAACTGATGGATTCTTTGGCGCCAAAACCGAACAAGCAGTCATCAACTTTCAAAAGAAAAATAAGATTACTGTTGATGGCATTGTTGGCCAGCAAACTTGGAATAAATTAGGCGCTTGCGTTACCGAACCTCCTTGTTAAATCACTCCCAACATTTTCCCGCACTTCTCTGTCGTTCGCAACTTGCAAACAATAAATAGATAATCCAACCATGCAAACCACAAACGCAACTCGCATTGAATTACCTTCCTGCCGTTATTTTCCCCTACTCCAACGCAAAGATGCCACCATTCAAAATGAGGATGTCCGCTACCTCCAACGACTTTTAAATGTCAGTGGATCTTCCCTAAATACTGATGGATCGTTCGGCCCGAAAACCCAACAAGCACTCATCAGTTTTCAGCAGCAAAAACAAATCGCTGCTGATGGCATTGTCGGCCCCAAAACTTGGAATAAATTGGGCGTTTGTACAACTGTATTTTAAAGTTTGTACTACCATATCTTAAACAGAGTAGGGCGTGCAGTGCGCGCCCTATCTTTTATTGCAACCTGGCCCGATGCTGAGGACGTTTTTAATTGCTGACACCAATGCGATCGATTCCTTCTCTCCTCCAGAACTAAAGTCTTCTCTCCTAGCTCACTAAAGCCTTCTTCCCTCTTCCCTCTTCCCTCTTTTTACTCGAATAGCGCAGCCGAAGCGAGCCCTTTTCCTGCCAAAAAAACGCCTATTTTTCCGCCGAATCTTCCACCCCAGACCACCCCTCCGGCACTCCATACATTCGATACTTGCGAGAGCGTTTGAAATACAGCGTTGCTACCAGATCGTCAGGATTGATGTCTAAAATATTCTCAAATATTTTTTGGGCGGCAACAAATTTTTTGTGGTAGTAAAAATTGAGAGCTTCTTGAAAAATCTCCGCAGTTTGCTGCTTGAGGAGAATGCTCTTCTCTGTTTCTGTATCGTAAATTTCAAATACCGACACAGCAGTTGTCTTTCCTTTCACCGTTACTCGATCGACAAATCTGTAGTTATATGTTTCTGAATCGTTTAGGCGATCGATAATTTCACCGCTAACGAGAATTCCCGATCCGTAAACCTTAGTCAATCCTTCCAAACGAGACGCGAGATTCACCGCATCAGAAATCACGGTACTTTCCATCCGTTCTGGCTCGCCAATTGTACCCAACATCAAATTTCCCGCGTGCAAACCAATGCCGATCGCGATCGGCAACAAGCCGTTTTGTTCTCGCTGCTCATTGTAGATATTCAATTCTTTTTGCATATCAATTGCTGCTCGCACACCATCTGATGGAGATGTAGGAAACAAAGCCATAACTGCATCGCCGATATATTTGTCAATAAATCCGTTATTTTTCCTAATTGCAGGGCTAACCCTTCCCAAGTAACTATTAATGAATGCAAAATTTTCAGCAGGTGTCATCTGTTCTGAAAGCACCGTAAAAGAACGAATATCAGCAAAGAGTACAGTCATATTCTTTTCCTGATTGTCGCCTAATTTGACTTCAATAATACTCGGTTTTTCAAGCAAATTTAAAAAATCGTGTGGCACAAACTTGCCGTAAGCTGCATTCAGTTTTGCCAGGGTAATTTGTGTCTTGATTCTCGCCAGCAATTCCTTTTTGATAAAAGGTTTAGTTAGATAATCATTCGCTTCTGAATTAAAAGCTTCTACCAAGTCGCTAGTTTGATTTTTTGCAGTCAGCACTAAAATTGGCATTTCTAAAGGCGAGTATTTTTTGCGAACTTCTCGACAGACTTCATAACCAGTCATCTGTGGCATCATTACGTCGAGTAAAATCAAGTCGGGCTTAAATCCCGATTCAATCAAATTTAAAGCTTCTCTGCCGTTGCTCGCTTGAGTTATCGCATAGTTTTCCACAGCAAGATTGTTGGCAATGACCTGAATATTAATTGGTTCATCATCGACTACCAAAACTTTTATTTTTTCACCTTCTTCTATCAAGTTCCTTTGGGCTGAGAGAGTAGAATTTACTAGAGATGATTGGGGATCTAATTCAGGAGTAATTAAAATCCCCTCGCCCTCAGTCAAACGCGGCTGTTTGCTACTAAATTCCGGCTGACTATCAGATAGAGGCAAAGTAAAGATGAATTGGGAACCGACCGCGACATCTGAAGATACCGAGATTTTACCGCCGTGTAATTCCACTAATTGCTTGACAACAGCTAACCCTAAACCTGTGCCACCATATTCTCTAGCAGTGGAACCGTCAGCTTGTTCAAAGGATTCAAAAATTCGTTCTAATTTATCTTCGGGGATGCCAATTCCCGTGTCAGATACCGTAATGGCCAATTCGGGATTAGGCGATGATTCTTCATGGCTCGTTATCAATGCTGCTGAAATCTCAACTGTGCCACTTTCAGTAAATTTAATCGCGTTGCCAATTAAGTTGTAAAGTATTTGCTCCAAGCGATTCTCATCGGCTGCTATTGGCGGCAATTCGGGAGCAACTGAGTTAATCAATTGCAAGTTTTTTGTACCTACCAATGGTTGAGATAATTTGAGAATTATAAAGACTATTTCTCGGAGATTGACGGACTTAGTTTGCAGTTCTAGAGTTTTGTGTTTGAGCTGAGAAAAATCGAGAATATCGTTAATTAAAGAAGACAATCTTTTTCCCGACGATGAAATCAAAGCTAAGTTAAAATTAGTTGTTTCTGGCAGTTTCCCGGTAGCACCGTCTATTAAAGATTCTGCAATCCCAATAATACCGTTGAGGGGAGTGCGGAGTTCGTGGGAAGTATTGGCTAAGAATTCGTCTTTCAGTTTGTCCAGTCGCTGCAATTCGGTATTTTTATTTTCTAAGGCACTAAAAGATGCTTGCAGTTGTGCTGCCATGCTGTTAAAAGCAGCGGCAAGTACGCCCAACTCGTCGGAACGATCGAGATTGACAGTTCTGTCAAATTGTCCTTCAGACAAATCTATTGCTGCATCTTTTAATTGTAAAATTGGTTTGGTAATCCAGCGAGCAGTGAGAATTCCTAGCACAGTTGCTATGGCCAAAGCTGCCAGACATAGCAAGATTGTAGTTCTATTGCCAGCATTAATTTGTTCGATAAAGTCGGCTTCGGGAACGACGACGACAATCAGCCAATCTAAACCTTTGCCATCTTTAAATGGCAGGATTTTTAAAAATTGCGGCTGGCCGTTTATTTCAAAATGGATTAGTTGCGATTTGGTAATTTGCTGCAAATCTTGAAAGTGACTTTCTAAGTATTTAGCTGTATTCTGCGTTACGATATCGCTGCTTGCTTTGACTTGAAACTGTTCTTTTTTACCGTTTTTGTTGCGGAAAGGTTTTTCGCGCGTGGAAGTTGCCAGCAGCGTTCCCTTTCTTTCGATAATAAAAGTTTGACCGGATTTGCCTATTTTGAGGCTGTTTAAAAATTGACCGATACCGTCCAGACGCAAAGCAGTAATTAATACTCCGTCTAGCTGTTTCTGGTTGTTGTAAACTGGTTGCAGCGCGCTGACGATCAGTGTGGGTTCTAGCAAGGAGATATCAACTGAACTCCAAGTGGGTTTGCCTGCTAGAGACGCATCTTTGTATAAAGGGTTCTGTCTGATATCGAAGTTTTTGATGGTGGCTGCTAGTTTGGTGCGATCGCCCGTATCATTAGTATTGTAGGAATAAAAATTAAATTTGGTAGACGGGCCGGAGGCGTTAATCAACAAAGTCCCATCCGACATCTTTTCGCCGGTGCGGTATTCTCCATTGCGATTGGCGAACGAGGTAAAATTGATATAAGGATATAATTGCACTTGCCGCCACAGATACTTTTCCCAAGCTGACAAGTCTTTTATATTCACAAAACCCAGTTTGATTGAATCCAGCTTGGTTTGATTGATTTGGTGCGGAGTTTGCAGATAAGTTTTCAAATTTTGCTCAATGCGATTGCTCACTTCTCCCATCAACTGATCCGCAAGATCGTTGACTGCTCTTTGAGAGTTCTTAAATGATAAATATCCCACAATTCCCACCGCGGCAAATACTTGCAAGACAAACGGAACTATGAGTACAGTTTGCAGCGTCGTTTTTCCTGAAAGTTTAGCTGCTAAGCGCTTGAGAGAAAAAGTTGACATAATATTAATTTAGATTAAAAAACACAGTTGATACTCAGAGCGAAGCTACTGTTAAGTATTGTAAACTCTTTTGTCTTGAACAAAACTTACACAAGAACAGCCTGATTCTCGGTTGCTTCCTGAATCGCTGTCCAACCTGAGATTTCTTAGAAAAACCAGGTTCTTTTTCGGATAGCTTCCCCCATTATATTCGATTGTGAAGTCAAAATCAGCTAACTCTACATTAAATTTTCGAGAAAATCCCCAATTTGCGGCTTTCAGGCTTCGGTCTGAATATATTATGACTGATGTCAGAGCCGAAAAATTAGATAAATACCTGAAAATTTCTGACTTCAGATTGATGCTAGTTTTACTACTTTTCCTGTAAACATTCTATCCCCGACCATCCTTCTGGTACTCCATACATTTGATGCTTCAGACAGCGCTGATAGTAGATTGCTGCCAACTTATCTTGAGGATTTGTTTCGCAAATATTCTTGAATATTTTTTGCGCTTTAGGAAAATTTTGCTCGACATAAAGCTCTAGAGCTTTTTGAAATGCAGCAGCAGTTTCCTGTTTTAGCTGAATGCTTTGTTCGGTTTCTGCATCATAAATTTCAAACACAGACACGGCAGATGTTTTCCCTTTTACTGTGACTCTATCGACAAATCGGTACAGATATTGCGATCGATCGCCCAAACGCTCTAAAATTGAATCTGTTACCAGAATTCCCGATCCATAAACCTTAGTCAATCCTTCCAAACGAGAAGCGAGATTCACCGCATCAGCAATCACTGTACTCTCCATCCGTTCTTGCTCGCCAATCGTACCCAACATTAAAGTGCCCGCGTGCAAACCAATGCCAATCGTAATCGGTGCATAATTGCTTAGTTGTCGGTGCAGGTTGTAAAGAATAACTTGTTTTTGCATTTCCACCGCCGCGCGAACAGCATCATCTGCCGACTCAGGAAATAGTGCCATAATCGCATCCCCAATATATTTATCAATGAAACCTTGGTGAGCGCGAATTACCGGACTCACTCGTCGGAGGTAGCTGTTAAGAAAATTAAAATTTTCTTGAGGAGTCATCGCTTCGGAGATAGTCGTAAAGGAGCGAATATCCGAAAATAAAACTGTCATTTCTTTCTGAATTTGATCGCCTAATTGGACATCAATGATACTTTCGTGTCCCAAAAATCGCAGAAAGTCGTGAGGAACAAATCTACCATAGGCTGCATTAATTTTTGTCAGACGGATGTGAGTTTTGATTCTGGCTAACAATTCATTTTTAAGAAACGGTTTAGTTAAAAAATCATTGGCTCCTGCATTGAAACCTTGTACTAAGTCAGATACTTGATTTTTGGCGGTTAGCATCACGATTGGTAATTCGCTGGCTGTGAATTTTTCCCTAATTGTCTGGCAAACTTCGTAACCAGTCATCCGTGGCATCATGATATCTAGCAAAATTAGATCTGGCTTGTAGTCTCCGTCTAGAAGAGCTAAAGCTTCTCTACCACTGCTAGCTTCGACGATCGTATAATTTTCCAAAACTAAATTATTAGTTAATACTTGAACATTTACAGGTTCGTCATCTACAATCAAGATTTTTATCTGATTATTTTCTTGATGTTCTTTAAAGATGCTGGAACTATGATTGTCAAAGGTTGGTACAGCACTTTCAGTCGCGAGCGATTTGGGCTCATTTATTTTTGAAACTAAAGATTGTCGAGCCGTTGGTGTTAAATGATTATGATCGACATACTGATTTTTAGAAATTGGCAAACTAAAGGTAAACTCCGAACCAACACCGAGTTTTGAAAATACTTGAATTTCGCCGCCATGCAGCTCGACTAACTGCTTTGTAACAGCCAAACCTAAACCAGTTCCTCCGTATTCTCTAGCAGTAGAACCGTCTGCTTGTTCAAAAGATTCAAAAATTCGTTCTAATTTATCTTCAGCAATGCCAATCCCGGTATCGGATACCGTAATTTGCAGTTTTGACCTGACAATTAAAGATTGAATTTGGCTGGTTACTGAAATTTCTTGATCAAGCAACTGGGGCGAATTCAAGCTGATCGCATTTGCCGAAATTTCTACAGTACCAGTGTCGGTAAATTTAATCGCATTTCCGATTAAGTTATAAAGAATTTGTTGTACCCGATTTTCATCGGCATCTACCAGGGGAATTTCGCGAGTGACTGAATTAATCAACTGCAAGTTTTTGGCACCAATTAGAGGTTGAGAAAGAGTTACCACGATATCGACAATTTCTCGGATGCCGACTGGCTTGATTTGCAGTTCAATATTTTTGTGTCTCAGCTTCGAGAAATCAAGAATGTCGTTGATGAGATTGGAGAGTCTTCTGCCACTAGATGCAATGATTTTTAAATTAGAAATAGTCGGTGCTGGCAATTGTCCTGTAGCACCGTCTATCAAAGATTCTGTTAAACCAATAATGCCATTAAGCGGGGTGCGGAGTTCGTGAGAAGTATTGGCTAAAAATTCGTCTTTGAGTTTGTCAAGTCGCTGCAATTGGGCATTTTGATCCTCTAATTTTGTGAAAGATACTTCCAATTGACCGGCCATGCTGTTGAAAGCATCAGCTAATTTTCCTAGTTCGTTAGATGTGGCAATATTTACCCGAGTTTCCAAGATTCCGCTACTCATTTCAGTAGCTGCGGATGTTAGGGATTTCAAAGGATTTGTGATCGATCGCGCAAAAGCGACTCCCAAGCCCACGGCGGCGAGGGCGCTGGCGGTGGTAACTGCACCCATGACATAAATGAGCGATCGCACGGGAGCGTAAGCTTCGGCTGTCGGTAGCTCTACAACCACCATCCACTGTACCCGACGGACGATCGCACCCGTACCCATGACTTCCTCCCCGCGCCAACCTCGATAAACCAGCGGAGATTCCCTCCCCGAAGCTAAAGCTAATTTGGATAACTCTCCTACAAACGATCGCCCTTTCAAATCTGGGAGTAAATATGGATTAATCTTGTTTCCTGTTTGCGAAATCATCACGGATCGGTGGTCGATAACATAGCTATATCCAGTTTTTCCAACTTGCGATCTGGCTGCAATTTGAATTAAAAAATTGAGACTAACTCTGGCAAATAATACTCCAGAAATTTGATTTTTACTGTCGCGAATAGGCACGGCTAAATTGACAACATTAACCGTTGTCTTCATATCGACATCTACTGAACTCACATAATTTTGAGCCTGTCGAAACGTCTCCCAAAATATAGGTGCATCTCCCGAAATACCTGCTAAATTTAAGCTAGATGTAGAGAAGGGTTCGTAAGGCGACATCGCCTGTACGATTTGACCTTTACTGTCAAAAATTCCTACCACTTCGTAGGCGCTGTTGCTGCTGATCAATCCTTCAAGAATGCTGCGCTGAGTTTCACTATTAAATTCTGTTAAGCCGCGCAATTCTGACAAGTAATTGAGTTGGCGCTGCAAGTTATCCAGATAAGCGCTAATTTGGGCGGCAGCAGCTTGCGATCGCTCGTACTGAAGCTGTTTTGTCTGTTCTATTTGTCCCCGAAAGCTGAGGTAAGCTAACGTACTCCCTGCTATCAATACGCTTGCCACAACAATCGAGACAAAACCGTAACGCAGTTGATTGGCAATTGAGGACATTTTAATTTTATTCTGTTACTTAACAGTTTGAACTCTGTCTCTAGGATACACCCAATTGCATTTTTCCGGCTAGCACAATCGCCACCGTTGATTTATCGTTATCTTTTCGTAACTTCTGGTTTTATATAGCAACCGCCAAATAGTTAGGAAGTTCTTAATAGCCCCAGTCCCCAGGCGGTCGATTGATCCTGACTTCTCTCGCGACGATAGCTAAAGCTTTCCTTCTTCCTTCTTCCTTCTTCCTTCTTCCTTCTTCCTGATGACTAATGACTAATGACTACTGACTACTGACTACTGACTTCTTCTATAAATCTAATTTTTGTTTCCAGATCAGATCTTCAATCCAAATTCTATCTGGAAGGAGTCCCAACCTGAAGAAAATTTCAGAAATACGTTGCTGTTCTTCAACTGCCCTGTCTTGAATAGGTAGTAAATCGTAACTGCGGCTTTTAGTTAATACTATAGCTGTTGTTTTTTTCATTCCGGTTCGAGCGGTGATGAATTCTACTGCTCGATCGGGATTCTTAGTTATCCAATTAGCCATCTGTCTGGTTTCTCCCATCACTGTTTTAACAATATCGGGAAAGTCGCTAGCAAAAGAGCGACTTGCCAAATAGAAGTTTCTGTCATTGATCAGCCCCTCGCTATCAGTCAAGAAATGACCAGGTATAGTTTCCTGTAACTTAGCTAAAAATGGCTGCCAAACCGCCCAAGCATCAACCTCGCCTCTGATAAATGCTTCCTGAGCTTTGAGCGGAGGCAAATCGACTAATTCGGCATCTTTTAACTGCAAGCCACCTTGAGTTAACGCCCGAATTAACAAATAGTGACCTGCTGTTTTCCGAGTTGCTGCTATTTTCTTGCCTTTGAGATCTGCCAGAGTCCGAATAGGAGAATTTTGAGGAACTATGATACCAATGCTTCCAGGTAAAGCTGAATCATTAGCAATATAAACAAAAGGTATGCCCTCAGATTGGGCAAAAATTGGCGGCGCAACTCCTGTGTAACCCAGATCGATTTTTCCTTGCCCTATTGCTTTTAAAATTGGCGGCCCTGCGACAAATTCCGTCCATTCTACATACCACCCCATTTTTGCTAAACGCGCTTCCAAAGAGCCTTTAGCTTTGAGATAAAAAAACGTTCCGAAAGGCTGATGGCCGATTTTTACTATTTTTGTTAAGTTTGAGGATGAGTTTTGTTCTTTTGCTGTAAAGCTATTTATTAGATCGGAGTTGCAACTTGCTACAGTTAAACTCAAGCAAAGAAATAGTATAAATAACAGCGAATATCTCCAAGCCAAACGCTGTCTAATATTTTGAATGGAAAACGATAATTGAAACCTAGTCTTTCTGTGGCTCATACAATATCGTTAAGTAGGTTTTGCAGGAGTAATATATTCCAGATGTTTTTGATAGGACTTATATTATGTTGGCTTACTTCCGGCTGTTAAAAAAGGTAGAATTAAATATAAAATTTCTGCTGGCTGTCCCTGAAATTAGCCACAAAATTAAGCTATATTATAGCAGATTTCAGGAAGGTGAGATTTGCTATGGCTGACTCTATTGCTCGCCGTTTGGAACAATACACGATCGCCCGATCGCACGAAGTGTTAATCGTCAAGGCCCAAATTGACGGCGAATTCGACGAAATTGCTATTTTTAAAGGGTTTTCTAGCTCCCTGGTGCGATCGACTGCTTTTGATCCAGAGGTTCCAGTTTTGCCGGAGGGAGCAAAGATTGTGAGTGTCGATCGGCTGGAGAGCCCCTACAATCCAAATAACCCCCGCTATCTTCAGCAGGGGTTATCTTGGGAAACAATGCAATTTCTATTATCCGAGGCCGGAGTTTAGCAAAAAAAGTAGGGACACAACATTGTTCATAGGGTCAACTAAAACCTTTTGTATCTGTCGTTTACCGCCCAGACCAAATCCCCCTAAATCCCCCTTAAAAAGGGGGACTTTGAGAATGCTCTTGTCCCCCCCTTCTTAAGGGGGCTAGGGGGGATCGAGACGCTTGATACAAACCAGAGATACAAAAGTACCCTGTCCCTACCGTCCTATCTAAAGCGTACCGCCGGCAGCTTGGAAACGAGCTCTCGCGCGTTTAATTGCTTGCTTAGCTTGAATTTGCTCTTGCAAAGTGCCGCTAGCAGACTTGTCCAAACGAGCTTCTGCTTCGGTGTAAGCAGCACGAGCAGCTTCTTTATCAATCGTTTCGCCTTTTTCAGCGCCGTTGACAAGAATAGTAACTTTGTTTTCTTGGATTTCTGCAAAGCCGCCCATCAGAGCAATAGACACCCATTCCTTACCAGGACGGACGCGCATTACTCCGGTATCCAAAGCAGTCAACATCGGAGCGTGACCGCTCAAGATACCCAATTGGCCTGTGGTGCTCGGCAGAATTACTTCTTCAGCATTAGAATCCCAAACAGTTTTGTCTGGGGCAACTACGCGCACAGTTAATGTCATAAATTTTCCTTAGTCATTAGTCAGCAGTCAGCAGTCAGCAGTCATTAGTCATCAGTCAGCAGTCATCAGTCATTAGTCAGCAGTCAGCAGTCAGCAGTTATCACTCATTAACTGTTAATTGTTAACTAATAACTAATGACTAATGACTAATGACCAATGACTAATGACTAATGACCAATGACTAATGACTAAAATTACTTAGCGTCAGCCTTCATTTTTTCAGCTTTGGCGATCGCCTCATTGATATCGCCAACCAAATAGAAAGCTTGTTCTGGTAACTCATCAAGTTCGCCACCCAAAATCATTTGGAAGCCCTTAATGGTATCAGCCAGCTTGACATACTTACCAGGCGAACCGGTGAACACTTCCGCCACAAAGAACGGTTGAGACAAGAAACGTTCAATTTTGCGAGCACGAGAAACAGTCAAGCGGTCATCTTCCGACAGCTCATCCAAACCCAAAATCGCAATAATATCTTGCAATTCCTTGTAGCGTTGCAAAATAGACTGCACCTGACGCGCAACACCATAGTGTTCTTCGCCTACAATGCTAACTTGCAACATTGTGGAGGTAGACTCCAGGGGATCAACAGCCGGATAAATACCCTTCGCAGCCAAACCGCGAGACAACAAAGTTGTAGCGTCCAAGTGAGCAAAAGTTGTAGCCGGCGCTGGATCAGTGAAGTCATCCGCAGGTACGTACACAGCTTGAACCGAAGTAATCGAACCTTCGGTAGTCGAAGTAATCCGTTCTTGCAAATCGCCCATGTCTGTACCGAGAGTCGGCTGATATCCCACAGCCGAAGGCATCCGACCCAACAGAGCCGATACCTCAGAGCCCGCTTGCACGAACCGGAAGATATTGTCAATGAACAACAGCACGTCTTGCTTGCTGACATCGCGGAAGTATTCGGCCATCGCTAGAGCCGACAGACCCACGCGCATCCGAGCACCGGGAGGCTCGTTCATTTGACCGTATACTAGGGCAATTTTCGACTTGCTGCGGTCTTTTTCGTCAATAACCCCAGACTCGATCATTTCCTTGTAAAGGTCATTACCTTCACGGGTGCGCTCGCCCACACCACCAAACACGGACACGCCGCCGTGAGCCTTAGCGATGTTGTTGACGAGTTCCATCATAATCACGGTTTTGCCGACGCCTGCGCCGCCGAACAAACCGATTTTGCCACCGCGACGGTAGGGAGCCAGGAGGTCGATGACCTTGATCCCTGTTTCAAACACCGAAGGCTTGGTTTCTAGTTCGGTGAAAGCCGGCGGCTGGCGGTGGATGGGCATACTTTCGGAAGTATCGACCGGGCCGAGGTTGTCTACGGGTTCGCCGATGACGTTAAAAATACGGCCGAGAGTCGGGATGCCGACGGGAACTTGGATCGCTTTCCCGGTATCTACTACTTCCATACCGCGCATTAAGCCGTCGGTTGTACTCATGGAAACTGCACGCACTTGGCTGTCTCCGAGCAGTTGCTGAACTTCGCAGGTAACAGAAATGTCTTGACCTGCTTCGTTTTTGCCGGCGATCGTAATAGCGTTATAGATTTGGGGCAGTTTGCCACCTGGGAATTTTACGTCTACAACCGGCCCAATAATTTGGGTGATGTAGCCTACGTTCGTTTTTGTTGCGGTGGATACCATGAATAGTGCCTTTGTTAGGATTCTATTTTTCCCGTGGTGGAAAAAGTCTTAACATTTAGAAATGCTATTTCTCACAGTACCACTGAACAGACGCACTATTTAGATTTGTATGGGGATGCTTAAGAGTCATTTTTCTGGTTGCTGCTGTCGCTTTTTTTTCCCGCGAGCGGCAGCCAAAGCCCCGATCCCCAGCATAGTGCCGAACACTGTCACAGGCTCGGGGGCCAACTCGGCTGAAATGATGAAGTTTTCAAAGTCAGCGTCCTTTTTTCCTGCGGCATCGTCGAAGGAGATTTTTGTGCCCTGAGCCAGTTGGGCCACTGTCAGCAATGAATATTGCTCTGGGCCTTTACCGCCGTTGATGTTGGTAAATGAGTCGCTGGAGTTGTAGTCGAGCTTAAAGTCGCCAAATACCGCTTGCTGACAGCCCGTCACCAAACAGTCATCTCTCCGAAACTGGGTGTTGGCGGCAAACCAGTCGGGGCTGTTCATGAAGGTGCTTGAGGAGACGTACTGCTCGAATTGTTTGCCGGTGCCACTGTCGCTCCACAGCAGCAGGGCATAAGTTTGATCTTTCAAAAAAGTGACGGTTTGGGTTATGGAGCCGTTGTTCGAGCTGACTGAGTTGCCGAAGGTTCCTTTCGATTGATCAGCGCTCCCGTTATCCGAGGGTTTGAACTCGTAAAACAGTTGGGTGATGTTGCTGTAGCCATTGCTTCCCGACAGAGCTTGGGCTACCCACAAGCTGGACTGGTAACTGCCGTGTGATTCGTCGAAGGTAAAGTTTATGCTTGTATCTTCATCGAATTGGATGCCCTTTGTGCCAAACATGAAAGCTTGCACGGGCGTGCAGATGCTGAGCAAGATTGTGGTTGCCAAGCTGGCAACGGTAAAAGATGTTTTTTTGACTAGCGTTAAGGTGGTCATAACCCTGATTCCTCCAATGTTGTTAGGTAGTAAGGCGGGAAACGCACTTTTCCCGTGACGGGAATAGACGATCGCCTCTTATGCGATATTTAGGACGATGCTCAAACCTACAGAAGAGACTCCACACCAGTGAATCGACAGATTGATATCACTTAGGTGTGTTTTTGAGTAAATGAGTGCTTCTTCTAAGAGTTTTCACTGACACCAGAGTGCCACACTTTAATCTGTAACAGCAAGATTTTCACCCTGCCTAGACTTCCAACCTACTACATTTGTTCGTGTCGGTAACGGTCTCAACCTGACTGCAACACTTGCAAATATTAGCTTTCATCAAAAATACATAAAAATTTTACTCAAGCTTTATAAAGTTATGGTAAAGTTAATCAAAAAAATATAAAGTTTACGAGAAAAACTCGGCTGTTCGACCAGCGATCGAAGCGGGCTGCAAGCTGTTAGCGGGTGTGCAGAAGAGTGAAGTGGCGACTGCGAGTAGGGATTTGAGCGTGTTTTTCGGTGTTCTCAGCAAGTGGCGGCTATAGGCGATCGATATTTGCGTATTTTTGACTAATATACTGAGTGATTTTTTACTCCTAACCTTCGGATTCCGCCTCGTATTTTTACCAGCAGTCCCGAACGCATCAATCCGGCTTTTTAAGGTAATGGCGTGAGTCGATTTGAGATTTGAGATTTACAAGGGCAGATGAATCTGGGAGTTTGAACTTGAGTCTAAAATTTTGATTTTTCCACGACAGGAGTACGTGACACGGTATCCGTTTTTGTGGGGTATCAGAGAAGTAGTGAAAGTGGAAACAATAAACCCAGTTTTATTGCCGCTTGCTGAGTGTTAGTAAAAAACTGTTTCTACGTAAATCCTAGTAATTAAATACATACATTTTTTCCTTTTCCAACTATTAGAGAATAAAAAATCTTGCTATTCTATTGACATGAGGAGTTTTTAGCAGTAAAAATAGGATAGATAAATACGATCGCACTTTAAGCACAATCTTTAAACACAATGACAGCCAACAGACTACCTTTGCTCGGATGGTTATTCATAGTTGGCTGGCTCAGTGCAGCGGCGGGTTCGGCAAACGCGCAACCCATCGCCCCGGCACCGGACGGCACTAACACAGTTGTGACTCCCAACGGCAACCGCTACGACATTTCCGGGGGGTCTTTGAGCGGAGATAAGGCTAATCTTTTTCACAGTTTTACTCAGTTTGGTCTTAGCGAAGGTCAAACGGCTAACTTTTTGACTAATCCCAATATTCAAAATATTCTGGGGCGGATTACTGGGGGAAATCCTTCTTTAATCAATGGCTTAATTCAAGTTACGGGCGGCAATTCCAATTTATTTTTGATGAATCCTGCCGGCATGATTTTCGGGCTAAATGCCAGCCTCAACGTGCCGGGATCTTTTAATGCTACTACGGCTACAGGGATTGGTTTTGGGAACAATCAGTGGTTTAGTGCGATCGGCAATAACAACTGGGCAACTTTAATCGGGATGCCGAATAGTTTTGCGTTTACAACTTTGCCAGGGGGAAGCATTGTTAATGCAGGCAATTTGACGGTGACACCAGGTCAAAATTTAACTTTGCTTGCTGGTACGGTTGTTAATACCGGTCAGCTAACTGCGCCGGGGGGAAATATTCTGATCGGCGCTGTACCGGGTCAAAATTTGGTGCGGATTAGTCAAGTTGGAAATTTATTGAATTTAGATATTCAGCCTACAACAACTCAAAGCTCGCTGCCGAATAATTGGACGCAGCCTGTGTTATCTTTGCCGGAGTTGCTGACTGGGAAAGGTGCGGCACAGGCCACTGGTTTGACGGTAAATGCTAATGGAGAAGTTGTGTTGACGGGGAATGTTGTTGTGCCGGTAGCTGCGGGAACTGCGATCGCCAGCGGCAACATCAACGTTTCTGGAAACACTGGCGGTAATGTTAACATATTGGGTGAGAAAGTAGGTGTTATTGCAGGTAATATCAATGCTTCTGGGGTTAACGGTGGCGGTAATGTACTGATTGGCGGAGATTATCAGGGTTTGGGGAATGTGCCGAATGCTTTGCGGACTTTTGTTAGCGCAGACTCGACAATTAATGCTGATGCTGTTAGTAATGGCAATGGTGGGCGAGTGATTGTTTGGGCTGATGAAACTACTCGCTTTAATGGCAATATTACCGCCAGAGGTGGCTTATTTTCGGGGAATGGCGGCTTTGTGGAGGTGTCGGGAAAGCAATCGCTGGATTTTCAAGGATTAGTGGATTTGCGATCGCCCTTGGGCATTGCTGGCACATTATTATTAGATCCGACTGATATTACGATTAGCACCGGCGCGGATGCAGGCGGTACATTCGCCGTAGGTGTATTTGCTCCGGTTGGGGCTACTTCTACAATCAATAACGGGACGCTGCAAACGCAACTGGGTTTAAGCAATGTCACTATTTCTACTACGTCGGTTGCTGCAAGTGCAGGCGATATTACAGTAAGTGCTCCCGTTGCTTGGAATAATAGTAATTCTCTGACGCTGCAAGCGAATAATAATATTACGGTTAATCAACCTATTACTAATAATGGAAATGGTGCGATCGCATTAAATGCTAGTAATGCAATAGCAGTCAATGCCAACCTTACTACTACCGGCGGAAATATTACCCTCGCCAGTACCAATAATATCAATACCTCTGCAGGCACTCTGAATTCCTCTAACTTTTCAGGAAATGGAGGCGCGATCGCCCTCTCCACTACTGCCGGTAACATTACCACTGGCTCTATGGATTCCACAAGTGCAGGGACTAAGGGGGGAAGCATTACCCTCACTACTGGAGGAACAGGCGTGATTGACACCTCTAATGGCATTCTCATGTCAAGTGGGGGAGCGATCGCCCTCTCCACTGCTGGTGGTAACATTACCACTGGCTCTATGGATTCTTCTTCCTCCAACCCAGGGATTGCGGGAGGGAATATCACCCTTAAAGTTACCGCAGGAAATGGTGCCATCAACACCTCTGCTGGCCCTCTCGATTCTTTTACCACTACAGCCGCTCCAGGAAAAGGGGGAGCGATCGCCCTTTCAACGACTGGGGGTGACATTACCACTAGCAATTTGAATTCCACTTCAGCAGGTATCAATACGGGAGGAAACATTACCCTCTCTACAGGAGGAACAGGCAAGATTGACACATCTCAGGGCACTCTAGGTGCTACTGGAACAAGTGGGGGAGCGATCGCTCTCTCAACGACTGGCGGTAGCATTACCACTGGCAAAGTGAATTCTTTGGCAACAGGTGTTTCATCAGGTAGTACGGGAGGGAATATCAGCTTCACTGTTACTGCAGGAACAGGCGCGATTGACACCTCTAAGGGATTTGTGAATTCCTTTTCCAACAATTCAGGAAATGGGGGAACGATCGCCCTCTCAACCGCTGGTGGTAACATTACTACTGGTAATCTAAATTCCTCTTCATCAGGTACTGCAGGTACGGGAGGGAAGATCGCCCTCTCTACCGGAGGAACAGGCGCGATTGACACCTCTAATGGCTTTCTGAATTCTGCTTCTCAGTCAGGAAATGGAGGCGCGATCGCCCTTTCAACGGCTGGTGGTAACATTAATACTGGCGGCATTCTTTCCCGTTCGAGTGCAGGTTCGGCAGGGGACATCACCCTTTCTGTTACTGCGGGAACAGGTGCGATCGACACGACTGCTGGATCTGTGGATTCCTCTGCATTTCCATTAGGAACTGCCGGCGCGATCGCACTTTCCACTGCTGGTGGTAACATTACTACTGGTTCTATGCAATCCAGTGGTCAACTGGGAGGAAATATCACCCTCTCTGTCACCGGAGTAACAGGCACGATCGACACGACTGCTGGAACTCTCTATTCCATTTCCCAATCAGGAGATGGGGGTGCGATCGCCCTTTCCACTGCTGATGGTAACATTACTACTGGTATTGTAGGTTCCGGTTCCTCTGGTGCAGGTACGGGAGGAAATATCACCCTCTCTGTCACCGGAGGAACAGGCGCGATTGACACCTCTAATGGCTTTCTGAATTCTGATTCTCAGTCAGGAAATGGAGGCGCGATCGCCCTCTCAACTGCTGGTGGTAACATTACTGCCGATCTGAATTCGGCTTCTCAGTCAGGAAATGGAGGCGCGATCGCCCTCTCAACTACTGGTGGTAACATTAGTGCTAGTCTAAATTCCGCTTCATCAGGTGCAGGTACGGGAGGGAATATTGCCCTCTCTGTTACAGGAGGAACAGGCACGATTGACACCACTGGCAAACTTTTGGATTCCTCTTCTCAGTCAGGAAATGGAGGAACAATTTCCTTGACTGCTCCAGATGGGATTACTACAGGTGCGATCGATTCCCGTACAAATTCAACTTCTAGTAGCAGTAATGCAGGAACAATTACTTTTAATCCGGGTACGAGCAATATTACCCTTAATGGTGATATTAATGCCTCTGCTCAAACTGGAATTGGTGGCAATATAAGTTTCCCAACAAACGCCATCCTCACTCAACCCATTACTACCATCACAACTTCAGGAACCGCGAAAAGTGGAAATATCACCTTTGGCGGGACTGTTGACGGCACTGTGAACGGCAACAATCAATTAAACATTACTACTGGCACTGTAAATTTTAATGGGCCTGTAGGTGGCACTAATCCCTTGGCTGCACTTGCAGTAGATGCAAATGCCAATATTACCAGCACAGGCGCTATAAGTATCACCACAACTGGCGATATTTCCACGGGCGATATTACGAATCCCGGACGTGCGATCGCCCTTACGAGCAATAACGGTAATATTATTCATCCTCTTCCAGGGGCGATCGATACAAGTTCTACTACCGGAAATGGCGGCCCGATTACACTCAGTGCTAACAATATTACTCCTGGTAATCTTAACTCAAGTTCGACTGCTGGCGATGGCGGAAAAATCACACTCACGGGGAAAACTGGCAACATTGTAGCAGATGTCGGAGTAGTTTGGAACTCTAGTTCTAGTTCGGGTACCGCCGGAGATATCGCGATCGCAACTCCCAATCAAGTTGGGATAAATATCATTGATGCTAAGGGATTGCCAGGTACTGGAAATATTAGCATTAGTGGCAATGAGATTGGCTTTTCTGGAGGCCCAGATTCCGTACAGGGTAAAGGTAATTTGTCAATTGTGCCGTTTTCGCCCAATGTCGGCATTCGCTTCCAGACTGGACTTGCTGACGATCCGCAGGCGATCGATTTAGGATCACCGTTTTTATCGGCATTGAGTGATGGATTTAGTGCGATCGTGTTCGGAGGGAACACTACTACAGGCAATATCACTGTAGACAATTTGCCAGTATCTTTCAAAGATCCAGTGACTTTCAATACTCAAGGCACAATTTTTGTCAATCCGAATCAATCGATTTCGGGAACAGATAATGCTTCGATTACTCTCAACGCTACAACTAATAACCTGAAGGGCAATATTACCACTCAATCTCAAAATATCACAATTAACGGCAATACCTTAGTTGGAAATAATGTCTTAGTCAGCAATGGCAATTCAGCAAGTGGCAATATTCTGTTTAACAATAACATTGATGGCAGCGGCAATCTCACTTTAGAAACAGGTACAGTTAACTTTTCAGTTAAATCGGCGATCGGCAATACTACACCATTAGGAAATATCACCGTCAATAGTGCTGGTACAGCTACATTTAATGCTGTCACGGCTACCAGTTTCACTACCAATGCTGGCGGCACAACTACACTTAATGGCAATGTCACTACCACCGGCAGTCAAACCTACGGAGATGCTGTCACTGTTGCCAATAATCCCATTCTCGCAGGCAGCGACGTTAATTTCAATAATACTGTGGACGGTAACAGCGATTTGACTGCGAAGGCGCTGAGCGGTAATGTTACATTCAACGGTGCAGTTGGCAATACCACAGCATTAGCAAATATTACTGCTAACTCTACAGGAACTACCGCATTTAATCAAACAGTCAATGCCACGAGTTTAACGACAGATGCTGGCGGCACAACTCAAGTCAAGGGAAATGTCACTACAACTGGCAGTCAAACTTATGGAGATGCAGTTACAATTGCCAATAATCCGATTCTTTCAGGCGACAGCATTACATTCAATAATACTGTTGACGGAACCAGCGATTTGACTGCGAAGGCGGTGAGCGGTAATGTTACATTCAATGGTGCAGTTGGCAAGACCGCAACATTAGGAAATATTACTGCTAACTCTACAGGAACCACCGCATTTAATCAAACAGTCAATGCCGTGAGTTTAACGACAGATGCAGGCGGCACAACTACACTTAATGGCGATGTCAAGACAACCGGCCCTCAAACCTACGGAGATGCTGTCACTGTTTCCAATAATCCCATTCTCACAGGTGACAGCATTACTTTCAATAATACTGTTGATGGTACCAGCGATTTGACGGCGAAGGCGAGTAGTGACAATATTACATTCAATGGTGCAGTTGGGAGTTCAAAGGCGTTAGGAAATATCACCGCTAACTCTACAGTAACCACCGCATTTAATCAAACAGTCAATGCCGCAAGTTTGACGACAGATGCTGGCGGCACAACTCAACTTAATGGCAATGTCACTACAACCGGCGCTCAAACCTACGGAGATGCTGTCACTGTTGCCAATAATCCGATTATCGCAGGTGGCGACATTACTTTTAATAATACAGTTAACGGCAGTAGCGAATTGACTGTGAATGGAGGTACGGGTAATGTTACATTTAATGGTGCAGTTGGCAATGCTAATGCTTTAAGCAAGTTGCAAATTAGCGGAAAAAATATCAATGCGAATTCAGCGGTTAACGTAGCTGGCAATATTGGAATTTCGGCTGATACTATTAATTTGCAAAAAACTTTGACTACCACGAATAACGGTACGCTAATAATTAGCAATACGGGCAATCTCAATATTTTAAATAATCTGAAATTAGACGGTGCATTTAATCAAAATGGCGCGGGAAGCGTTGCCCTAAGCGGAAATATTACCACAACTAATGACAACATTAGTTTTAGTGGGCCGGTGACATTAAATACTCCTGTAACTTTTACATTGGGAGATGCAACTATTGCTTTCGGTTCGACTTTAGCCGCAGGTAGTAACCCGCTGACTTTAACTGCCGGTGAAATTGATTTTTCAGGTAATGTTTCTGGTACGGGGGCGCTAACGCTGCAACCAGCAACAGCAGGACAAAATATTGCGGTTGGCGGAATTGATAACAATACTAGCGCTTTAGATTTGACTGGATCTGAAATTAATTTGATTCAAAATGGGTTTAGCTCGATCGCGATCGGGCGATCGGATAGCACGGCCAAGGTTAGTATACCCAATAATCTCACATTTTTAGACCCCGTAAGTATTCAAGGGGGAACTGGGGCGATCGCACTTGATGGCACTCTGACGGGTAATAACAACAGCAGTATTGCCCTCAACGCTTCCACAATTAATTTAAATTCTGGCATCAATACCAATAAAAATCCGATCGCCCTTAACGGCACTATCCAACTCGGAAACGATATTAATCTCAGTACCGGCGGCGGAGATATTAAGATAGTTGGTGCGATCGACGGCAATCATTTGTTAAACTTAGATGCAGCTACAGGCAATGTGCTGGTGCAAGGAAATATCGGCGGAACAGCACCACTTTCTGTTTTGAATGTTACCGCAAAGCAAGCGGAATTTACAGGTAATATTGCGAGCAATTCTGGTTTTAGTATTGCTGCTGCGAGCACTAAGTTGGGTGGCAATGTTACTACTAATAATGGCAATATCAATATTAACGGTGCGATCGGGTTGACGAAAGACACGATATTGAGCACTGGTGGCGGAAATATTGCGTTTGGAGGTGCGATCGACAGTATTGATGCGGCCCGCAGCCTAAATCTGGATTCAGGTAGCGGCAACATCACATTTAGCGCAGCCGTCGGCGCCACTCGACAGTTAGCAAATTTCGCGATCAAAAATGCTGGCGACGTGACAGCCAACTCGACAATTAACGCGCAAAGCTTGCAAGTAAATAGCGCGGGAAATATCAATTTATTGGGCAATGTCACTGCTTCAAATGCTGGAAATGGAGGGACGATCGAGCTTTTGAGCCCGCAGGGACAAGTGAATGCTAGAGATTTGAATACGGCGGGAAATATCGGCGGGAACATCACTGTTAAAGCTTTAAATTCAATTACGGCGGGAAGACTTACCTCCTTTGGTACAGCGGGAAATGGCGGCAATGTGTTCTTAGATCCGATCGGCGATATTCAAGTAGAATTTATCAATGCCCAAGGCGGTACTGGCGGCACCGGTGGGAATGTGTTTATTGAATCGACAGGGGGATTTTTCCGCGCTACTGGTACTTTTTCAACTCCACTTTCGCCGACGGGATTTGCTAGCATTTCTACTGCTGGCGGTGCCGGTGGTGGCCAAATTACAATTGTGCACGCTGGGGGAGATGGAGGGACGCCGATTCAACCGTTTGTCGTTGGAAATGCTGCTAGCAACGGTACGGCGGGTGCAATTACCACGGGACAATCTAGCATTACATCGCAGTCGTTTCCGCGTTCTAGTAGTGTGGGTAATATTGTGTTTTCGACTGACGACGCGATCGATCCCACGCCGACAATTCCGCCGACAACTCCACCAACAACTCCACCAACAACGGAAACAATTCCGCCGATTATTCCGCCGATTATTCCGCCAATAATTCCGCAGATAACGGAAACAACTCCACCAAATATTCCACCAAATGTTCCGCAGATAACGGAAACAACTCCACCAAATATTCCACCAAATATTCCGCCGATTATTCCGCCGACAATTCCGCCGACAATTCCGCAGATAACGGAAACAATTCCGCCGATTATTCCGCCGACAATTCCGCAGATAACGGAAACAATTCCGCCGATTATTCCGCCGATTATTCCGCCGATTATTCCGCCGACAATTCCGCAGATAACGGAAACAATTCCGCCGATTATTCCGCCGACAATTCCGCAGATAACGGAAAC